>CAZIDC010000309.1:0-4283 GCA_964537885.1 uncultured Syntrophaceae bacterium
CGAACATTGGCGGATGCCCACCCCCCGGGATTTGGATCCGCCGTTCCCTAACGGGAAAGGGAAACAGATGAAGAAGGAAAGGATGGGTGATGAATATTTTTTTGGAGATTTTGGTCTATGGGGCCGTTCAAAGCAGCGTCTACGCCCTTTTAGCCACCGGCTTTAGTTTGATTTTCGGGGTAGCCGGAGTGGTGAATCTCTCCCACACGGCCCTCTACATGATCGGGGCTTATCTGATCTACACCCTCTTTAGTCTGCTCCAGTTCCCATTGCCCCTTGCCGTTTTTTTCTCCGTGGTGATTGTGGCCGCGGTCGCCATATTCATTCAGCGTTTTATCATTCGCCCTCTTATCGCTTCGGAGTGGTCGGTCATGATCATTACCACTTCCTTAGCCCTGTTCTTTCAGCAGGTTATTATCACCTTTTACGGCCCGGCCGACCGGAATGTGAAAGGCTTTTATGAGGAAAAGGTAACGCTCTTGGGGGTGGTGGATATTGATGGGCAACGACTGCTCACCCTGGGGGTGGCCGCGGTTGTCATCCTCCTCCTCTGGTTCTTTATCAACAAGACCAAGTTGGGGAAAGCCATTTTGGCCGTCTCCCAAAACCGGGAGGCCGCTCTTTTTATGGGCATCGAAGTGGAGCGGGTCTACCTTCTTGTTATGGGGATATCCGCCGTCTTAGCAGCGATCGCCGGCGCCTTCATTGCTCCCACCCTCGGGGCGCGGCCGCACATGTGGGAAACCGTTTTGCCGCGGGTCTTTGCGGTAGTGGTTTTGGGTGGGTTGGGCAGCCTGGAAGGAACGTTGCTGGCGGCGTTGATTATCGGGTATAGCGAAGTGCTCATCTCCTTCTCGATTTCCAGTTATTTTGGGGAGATCATCGCCTTGATCATCATTCTGCTCATTTTAAGCTTCCGGCCGTCGGGACTCATGGGCAAGCGGGCCGAGGTGTAAAGCAAGGAGGGACATGGAAGAGAATAGGATGCCAAATAGATTGCAGTGGGAGAAATACCTTTCTTATGGGATTGTCGGAGCCATTCTCCTGCTCTTGCCTTTATTCGTCAAGAACCCTTCTTTTGTCGACCTTGTCATTCTGGCCAACATTTATGCCGTCTACGTGGCGAGCTGGGATATCCTTTCCGGATATTCGGGGCAGGTCAGTTTCGGGCACTCCCTTTTTATCGGTGGCGGAGCGTACACCGCCGGATTCCTGAATTTCTACTTGCACGTTCCCCCGTTGATTACCATATTTCTGGGCGGGCTGGTAGCGGCCCTCTTGGGCCTGATCATCGGGATTCCCTGCCTGCGGATCCGCGGCCCTTACTTGGCCTTGGCCACTTTCGCAGCTTCGGCCGTTCTCCAGGGTCTGACCTCGGTCTATTGGGAGTACACCGGCGGGGATGACGGGCTTTATGGAATTGCTCCTTTGACCCTGAACATCACCGCGAAATATTATCTTTCGCTCCTTCTCCTTTTTATCTGCGGCGGGATTTTACTGGCCATCGGCCGGTCGAAAAAAGGCCTGATCCTGAAATCCATCCGGGAGGACGAGTTGGGAGCCATGGCTTCAGGGATCAACACCACCCGCTTCAAACTCGCAACTTTTGTGGTCAGCGGTTTCTTTGCCGGAATCGCCGGGGCTTTCTACACCCATAACCAACTCCACGTGGGCACGGAGACGCTTTCCTTAGGGCTTTCCATCTTAGTGGTGATCATGAGCGTGGTCGGAGGGTTGGGGACCATTACGGGCCCGATTGCCGGAGCCTTCCTGTTGACGATCTTCAATGAAATGCTCCGGGGGATCGAAGAAGTGCGGCTGCTGATCTACACCTTGGCCGTAGTCCTCATTCTTCTCTTTATGCCCAAAGGGGTGTTGCCGACCCTTACCGAGGGGTTGCCCCGACTCTTCCGGGGAAAGGGGGCCTGATCGATGGAGCCCATCCTCAAAGTAGAAGGTCTGACCAAGAGTTTCGGAGGGTTGACGGCGGTGCGCAATGTCAGCTTTCTCTTGAGAAAAGGGGAGACCCTGGGGATTATTGGACCCAACGGAGCCGGGAAGACCACCCTGTTTAATTTACTAACGGGATTTCTCAAACCGTCCCAGGGAACAATCAATTTTCAAGGGGAGAATATCGCCGGTTGGAAACCTTACGCCATCGTCAACAAAGGGATCGCCCGCACCTTTCAAATTGTCCGCCCTTTTGTGCAGCTCACCGCGGAGGAAAATGTGATCATCTCCTGCCTTGCGAAAAGGGCGGCAGTCAAAGGGCGGGGGGGGCAGGGGCCGGAGGCCAAAGCCAGGCAGCTTCTGAAAAACGTCGGCCTCGCGGGCAAGGAACTGATGCTGGCCAAGGATTTACCCCACGGAGATCTGAAGCGTCTGGAGATGGCCCGGGCTTTGGCAACCGGCCCAGAGCTTCTTTTGTTGGACGAGCCCTTTGCCGGCCTGGGGCACCATGAAATTACGGCTCTCTTCCCTTTGATCGAGCAATTGTCAAAGGAGGGCCACTCGATCATCATCATCGAGCACAAGCTTAGAGAACTGATGAAGTTGGTGAAGAGAGTAATTACCCTTCATTTCGGGGAGAAGATTGCCGACGGGACCCCGGATGAGCTGTCCCGGAATCAGAGGGTCATTGAGGCGTATTTGGGGAAAGGAGGAAGAACCCTTGCCACTGTTTGAAGTTCGAGATCTCTGGGTTGCTTACGGCAAAGCCCAGATCCTGGAAGGGGTCGCCATGGAGGTAGAAGGACAAGAACTGGTGGCCGTGATCGGGCCCAACGGGGCGGGCAAGACGACCCTGTTAAGGGCCATTTCAGGGGTTGCCGAGCCTAAGGGCTCCATCCTCTTTGGGGAAAAGCGGATCGACCTTCTATCGCCAGTGGCCATCGTGCAGTTGGGAATCATCCATTGTCCGGAGGGCCGGCAGCTTTTTCCTGAAATCAAAGTGATCGAGAATCTGGAGCTGGGCGCTTATTCCCGCAAAGATAAACCGGGAATTAAGCAGGATATGGAAAACATGTTTGACCTCTTTCCCATCCTGAAGGAGAGAAGAAACCAGCTGGCCCGGACGCTGAGCGGCGGAGAGCAGCAAATGCTGGCCATCGCTCGCTCCTTGATGGGCCGGCCCAGGCTCTTGATGCTCGACGAACCCTCCATGGGGCTCGCTCTCCTCGTGAAAGAAATGATTGCTCAAACCATAAAGTCCATTAGAGGAAAAGGAGTGACCATCCTGCTGGTGGAACAGGATAGCGGCCTGGCCTTCAGCATCGCGGACCGGGTCTACGTGCTGGAACAGGGAAAGGTGGCCCTCCAGGGTCTGCCGCAAGACTTAATGGAGAACCCTTACATCAAAGAAATCTACTTGGGGATTGGGTGAAAAAGAGATGTCCGCCTTGAAGGGATGCCGCATCCTGGATTTGACCCTTACCCTACCCGGGCCTTACTGCACCCATCTCCTGGCTGATTTTGGGGCCGAGGTGATTAAGGTCGAAAACCCGGAAGGCGGGGACTGGTTCCGGCATGAAAAGCCCTCGGTGAAAGGATGGGGCCTTCGCTTTCTGGACCTCAACCGCAACAAGAAAAGCCTGGCCTTAAACCTTAAATCCCCCGCAGGGAAAGAGATCTTCTTCGCCCTGGCCAAGACGGCCCAGGTGGTGGTCGAGGGGTTCCGCCCCGGGGTCGTGGAACGGCTGGGAATTGATTATCCCCGGGTGCGAGAAGCAAATCCTCGGATCGTTTATTGTTCCATCTCTGGATATGGACAGGATGGTCCTTATCGACTGCTGGCCGGCCACGATATCAACTACCTGGGTTACAGCGGTATCTTAGACCTGGTGGGTTACGAAGATCGCCCCCCTTCCTTACCCTCCATACCCATCGCCGATTATTCTGCGGGGGGACTTATGGCTGTCGTAGGGATTTTGCTGGCCTTAATGGCTGTTCAGAGGACTGGGAAAGGCCAGTTTGTGGACATCTCCATGCTCGATGGAGTGATGGGCTTTCAGCACGCTCCCTTGGCCGAATATCTGGCCACAGGCGCAGCGCCCGAAAGAGGAAAGTTCTGGCTGGCCGGAAACATTCCGTGTTATTCCCTCTATGAGGCCAAGGACGGAAAGGCCATCACCCTTGGGCCTTTAGAGCCCCATTTTTGGGCCAATCTTTGCCGGGCATTGGGGCGGGAGGATTTTATCGATCAGCAGTGGGCCGAAGGGGAAAAAGGCCAAGAGGTCTATAACTTTTTGAAAAAGACCTTTCGCCAGAAGACCCGTGATGAATGG
>CAZIDC010000310.1:0-4266 GCA_964537885.1 uncultured Syntrophaceae bacterium
AAATAATTGAAAGGAGGATGAGGTATGGCACTTTGGGATATGATCAAGAAAGGGGCGGAAGAAGGTCTGGAAGCCCTGAAGGAAGGGGTTTCCGTTTTTATGGCGGAGGCTGGGAAAAAGAGCAAAATTATAAAGAAGAAGGTTGAACTCTCTTCAGTCCAGAACAGCGTCCGCAAGTCTTTCCTCCGTCTGGGCAGCGTGGTGTATGACCTGCACGCCCAGGGTCAGCAAGGGGTTTTTGACCAGACAGAGGTCAAGGGTTTAATCGACCAAATCAACAACTTCAAAGCGAGAGTCCGGGAGATCGAATTGGAGATTGAGGCGATCAAACGGGAAGAAGGGCCTAAAACCCCAGGAGGCACGTCAGAAAAAGAACCCCTTCCGCCGGCCAACCAGACGAATTGAAGGGTTGGGGGCCTTCCCTTTATGGAAGAGTGCGCAAAATCGCGCAATCCGAAGGATCCCCCTGGATTTTCTCCAGAGCGTGTTTTAAGACCGGGAGGATCACGCTTAGGGTTTCGCGGACGGCTTGGGGGCTTCCCGGGAGGTTGATAATTAAAGACCGGCGGCGGATTCCAGCTACCGCTCTGGAAAGCATGGCCGTGGGTGTTATTTTCATCCCCTCCGAGCGCATGGCCTCGGCAATGCCGGGAACTTCTTTGTCCAGGACTTTGCGGGTGGCTTCCGGGGTAACATCCCGGGGGCTCAATCCAGTTCCCCCCGTGGTCAGAATCAAGTCCAACTTCTTCCGATCCACATAATCCAGCAGCTTTTCAACGATCCCTTCTTCTTCATCGGGGATAATTTCGGAAGCTTCCACCGTGGCCGGAAGAGAAGCAATGAGGCGGCGAATTTCCGGGCCGCTCCGGTCTTCCCGTTCACCCCGGGAGCCTTTATCGCTGATCGTCAGAATCCCCGCCGAGAACATGGATCTCATCCCCCACCTTTATTGCACCGCCCTCCAGAACCCTGGCGAAGATCCCCTCCTTGGGCATGACACAATCGCCGGCCTGGTAGTAAATGGCGCAGCGCGTATGGCAGACCTTTCCGATCTGGGTCAGTTCCAAAAGCGAGCTTTCTCCGATCCTGAATCTCGTTCCCACGGGGAGCTTGAGCAAGTCCAGACCCTGGGTAGTGATGTTTTCGGCAAAATCTCCCGGGCCAACTTTCAGCCCCAGGCCGATCATCTTCTCGATGGATTCCATGGCCAGAAGGCTGACCTGCCGGTGCCAGCTTCCCGCATGGGCGTCATCCTTTAATCCCGAGTCCGGGATCAGGCAGGATTGTCCGACGTTGGACTTGCGGGTTCCTTTTCCCTTGCTGATGTTGACGGACACAATTTGCCCGCGGCGATTCACGAAGAAATCCCCCTTTTGGCCTGGACTTGGAAGGCGGCGCGGTTGAGCACCGAAGAAATGTTTTTATTCCGCCGTAAAGCTTTGAGATCATTATCATGGAGATGATCCAGCAAACGCATGGCGGTGGGTAGCGGGGTTTTGGGATTGTTAGTCAGAGCCAGTTTGATGGAGTAATTTTTCACCCATTTTTTGTTATTGGCGATGTATTTATAAACATCTTCCGGCAGATTTCTCTGCTGGGCGTATCTCAAGATATCATTATCGTTCAGCTTCGGGCTCCGCAGGACTGCCATGGGAATCACTTTGTTCCGGTCGAGGATGAGTATATTCCGGGCCTCCCGGTTTCCGAGCATGGCCAGGCGAATTTTTTGGGGGATCGTCATCTTCAGGATTTTCTGGTAAAGGTTTTGCCTTTGGGCGTCGGTGTAGTTTTCCTGGAGGTCCTGAACCAAATCAGGGGAAAATTCCGCGGCATCCTCTTCCTTGACGACGATCGTGTCAAGAAGCTTTTCATCCTCGGGGGAGATCGCCTCCCCTTCAGTTTTATCCTCGAGGGTCGGTTCTGCTACCATGGCCTAATCAAATCACCTGCTGGGCTAAGCCTCTTGCTGTTCCACCTTGGTGGCGGCGACAATCTTTTCGGTTAAATGGGAGGGGACTTCCTCATAATGGGAAAGCTCCATGGAAAAAGTCCCCCGGCCGCTGGTCATGGAAGTAAGGTCGGGAGCGTATTTTAAAACCTCGGCCAGAGGGACCTGAACCTTGATGATCTGCCCTCTGGACCGGGGCTCCACCGCCAAAACCCGGCCCCGCCGGCTGTTTAGATCGCCGATCACATCCCCCATGTATTCATCGGGTACCACGACTTCCATATTCATAATGGGTTCCAGAAGGACCGGATTGCATTCCATAACCCCTTTCTTAAAGGCCATCAGCGCCGCGATTTTGAAGGCGATTTCAGAGGAATCCACCTCGTGGGATTTCCCGTCGTAGAATTTCACTTTTACGTCCACTACCGGATAGCCAGCCAAGACCCCGGAATGCATGGCCTCGGCAACTCCCTTCTCCACTGCGGGTACGAAATTGCGGGGGACGTTCATGCCCACGAGGGCATTCTTGAATTCAAATCCCGTACCCCGCGGCAGGGGGGAGAGCTCGAAATGCACCTCGGCAAACTGACCCCGGCCACCGCTCTGTTTCTTATGGCGGTAGATAATCCCGCCCTGGGTGGATTTGATCGTTTCCTTGTAAGGAATCTTCGGGGTCCTCAGGTTTACCTCGACTCCGAATTTGCGTTTCAGCTTATCCACGGTCACTTCCACATGAACCTGGCCCATGCCGAAAAGGATGAGCTCGTTAGTCTGTTCATCCCGCTGCAATCTTATGGTTGGGTCTTCTTCGCTCAAACGGGAAAGCGAAGAGGTGATTTTTTCCTCGTCTCCTTTGGACTTCGGCTGGACCGCGAAAGAAACGGGGGGGATGGGCAGGGAGAGCCCTGGGTAAAGGATGGGCTTCTTTTCGTCGCAAAGAGTGTCCCAGGTTGTTGTTTCCCGCAATTTGGCAACGGCGGCTATTTCCCCGGGGCCCACGGATTCGACCGGCTTTTGGCTCTTTCCTTCCAGTTGCAGGATCTGTCCGTACCGTTCTTTGACCCCCTTGTTGGCGTTGAAAAGAGTGGAGTCCGGCTGGAGAGTTCCCGACCAGACCCGAAAAATCGTCAGTTTTCCGGCGTAAGGATCGGCAACGGTCTTGAAAATGAAGGCCGAAAAGGGTTCGCCCTCTTCCGGCTTTCGGCTTTCCTCCACCTTGGTCGCTGGATGAATACCCTTGGAGACCCCCCGGTCGATAGGAGAGGGCAAGCATTGGAGAATAGCGTCGAGCAGGGGCTGAACTCCCATATTCTTCAGGCCGGACCCGCAGAGGACGGGGAAGACGGCCCTGTTCAATACTCCCTTGCGCAACCCCTGGGTCAACTCCTCGGATGAAAGTTCCTGTCCGTCGAGGTATTTTTCCAATAAGGCGTCATCGGACTCGGCAATGGCTTCGACGAGTTTTTCCCTGGCGTTCTTGACCTCGTCTTTTAGATCAGCGGGAATTTCGCCCTCCCGCAATTGGCCGCTGAGGTTGGTCGCAAAATAAAAGGCCTTCTGGGCCAGCACGTCCACCACTCCCGCGAAAGCATCCTCCCCGCCGATGGGTAGAGTCAAGGGGATGGCTTTGGGGGTGAGGACCTTCTGAATGTCGGCCACGGATTGGCGAAAATTGGCCCGTTCCCGGTCCATTTTGGAAACGAAAAAAAGGCGGGGCAGGCCAAATTGGTTGGAGTATTCCCAGACTTTTTCAGTCTGAACCTCCACTCCCGAGACGGCGTCCACAACGATCACGGCCCCGTCAACGGCCTGGAGGCTGTTTTTAGTGTCAATAATAAAATTGGCGTCCCCGGGTGTATCCACAATGTTGATTTTATGCTTGTTCCACTCTAAGTGATTGAAAGAGGAGCTGATGGAAAGGCTGCGCTTGATCTCTTCGGGTTCAAAGTCCATGATGGAGCTGCCATCGTCTACGCGGCCCAGGCGGTCCGATGCTCCTCCGTCAAAGAGCATGGCTTCGGCCAAGGTGGTCTTTCCCGCTTTCCCGTGGGCCATGATAGCGACATTGCGCAGACGAATCGGTTCGAATTTCTTCATAAACTCTCCTTATTTTTTGTTGAATATTTAAAATAATTTATATTATTATTAAAAGTCAAGTCAAATCGAGAAAAACCCAGTAGCGCTTGGGCAACGCCGTTGAAATCTTGGGGAAAGAACTATCTATTTTTTTGTTGATAAATTCCAAGGATTTGTTATATTAAATCCCTTTCGCTTCTGGAAATTTTGGGGATGAAAGAGCTGATCGAGAAGTTTATCCA
>CAZIDC010000311.1:0-4262 GCA_964537885.1 uncultured Syntrophaceae bacterium
AAAGTCAGCCTCAGATTCTTCCCCTTATTTGTGAGAAACGGTGCAAACATATTAAGGCATGTCCGGATTATTATCACTACCTCCAGCCGGGATTGTTTGACCGATGGAAGAAAAAGCCTTTTATTAACAAGAAACAGCAGGGGAAAGCAAGGAAAGGATTTTTTAAAAAAAGCGGAATGAAAAATTCTTAGCGAGGAGTCAAGCCAATGTCTATTCAAAGAGGATGGCCTTTTCTCCAAATTCCTGGCCCGACAAACGTGCCGGATCGAATCCTGAGGGCCATCGCCAGGCCCACGATTGACCATCGCGGCCCGGAATTTGCCCGCCTGACCGGGGAAGTGTTTTCAGGACTTAAAGAGATTTTCAAAACTTCCGGGGAGGTCGTAATCTATCCTTCCTCCGGGACCGGGGCTTGGGAAGCGGCGCTGGTCAATACCCTGTCCCCTGGCGACAAGGTGTTAATGTTTGAAACGGGTCATTTCGCGACGCTGTGGCGTAATGTGGCCTTGCGGCTCGGGCTGGAGGTTGATTTCATCCCCGGCGATTGGCGCCACGGGGTAGATCCCAAAGTGGTTGCCGCGAAGCTGGCGGAAGACCGCACCCTAAAGGCCGTAACGGTCGTCCATAACGAAACTTCGACCGGGGTTCTCAGCCGGTTGGCCGAAGTCCGTAAGGCGATTGACCGCGCAGGACATCCGGCTTTGTTCATGGTCGATACGATCTCCTCACTGGCCCTTACCGATTATCAGCAGGACGAGTGGGGGGTTGATGTGGCGGTAGGCAGTTCGCAAAAAGGGCTGATGCTGCCGCCAGGCCTTGGTTTTAATGCGGTCAGCCCAAGGGCGCTGGCCGCATCCAAGGAGGCGAATCGGCCCAAGTCGTACTGGGACTGGGAAGCCATGATCCGCGCCAACCAGACCGGTTTTTTCCCCTACACTCCCTCAACCAATCTACTGTTTGGCCTGCGAGAGTCCATCAAAATGCTTCAGGAGGAAGGTTTGGAGAATGTTTTCCGGCGCCACAACCGGCTGGCCGAAGCCACCCGCCGGGCGGTCCGCGCCTG
The DNA here is from genome assembly GCA_964537885.1 of uncultured Syntrophaceae bacterium. Lineage (GTDB taxonomy): Bacteria > Desulfobacterota > SM23-61 > SM23-61 > SM23-61 > CAZIDC01. The sequence goes on from CAZIDC010000311.1 coordinate 1,064, forward strand.
GGGCCTGGAGGTAAACGGATTGGACCCGGAAGAATGCAGCAATTCGGTAACAGCCGTCCGGATGCCCGACGGTCACGACGCTGACGCCCTGCGCAAGCTCATCCTGGAAAAGTTCAACATGTCGCTGGGCAATGGACTGGGAAAGCTCCAGGGCAAGGTTTTTCGCATCGGGCACATGGGCGACTTCAACGAGTTGATGCTTGTAGGAACCCTGGGCGGGGTGGAGATGGGATTGGCCCTGGCCGGAGTGCCTTTCTCTAAAGGGGGCCTGCAGGCGGCCCTTGATTATCTGGCCAGCAACCGATAAATTTATAACCTCCAGGGTCATATCTTCATTTGTCAATAAGGGAGTAAGGAAGGCGTTTTCTTAGTAATTCAGTTAAGAATAAAGTGGACGAAACTTATCCCTCTGAATATAATCACAAAACGATTGTGCGCGAGCTGGAAATTTAGAAAAGGGATGCAGCATTTTGTAAAAGAAAGGCGGCCATGGAAATCGATAAGGAAAAATGCGTGGGCTGTGGCAATTGCCATGCGGTCTGTACCATGGGGGTCATCAGTTTGGACGAGGATGGAAAGTCCGTCGTCAATCAAGACGAGTGCGTGGAGTGCTCCACCTGTTACCGGCTCCTGAGAAATGAGGGGTACCAGCCCTGGTTTGTAAGAGCCCTGCGGAAAGTTTTGGCCCTGTTTCGCCTGGGATACCTGGCAGATGTGGACGTTTGCCCCACCGGTGCCCTGATCCCCCCGGAGCTGAAGTGGCCTCGGTCCATTCGGGCGACCTTCAGCGATCCTACGATCATCCACCCGGGGACGGGCGTTGGCGGCCGGGGCACGGAGGAAATGAAGACCAACGACGTCACCGGGAGGCTTCGCCAAGGAGAAGCGGGGTTGGTCGTTGAAATGGGCCGGCCGGGTATTGGAGCTTATTTTCGAGACGTGGAGAAAGTGGCCCTGGCTCTGGCCCGTCTTCCCATCCAATTTGAGAGCGAAAACCCGGTCACCCAGTTGATGGAAAACCCGAAGACCGGAAAGATTAAGGATGAAGTCCTTAACGAAAAGGTTCTTTCCGCGATCATCGAGGCCAAGACAACGCTAAATAAAATTCCTGAATTTCTTCAGGCCATGGAGAAAGTCCAGAAGGAGGTTGACACCGTAATCGCTCTGGGAGTGGCCTCCAGATGCCTGCCCGACGGGACCATCCCGCATGAAGAATGGGTGCGCAAGGCTGGATACACCCTTTCGCCCAACGGGAAAACCAACTTAGGGTTGGGCCGGCCTTTATTCAAGGAGGGTTGAATCATGACCAACACCCTGCATCGCCAAGGGACCAAAGAAAACCTGAAGGGCGACTATGTAATCTTTGCCACAACGGCCGTGGGGATCAGCCGCGAAGGATCGGCGCCCAAGATCCAGGAGTTCATGCGGATCTGCCTGAAATATAATCCGGTGAATATCGGCGATGGCAAGCGAGGGAATATTCTCCAGGACGACATCGAAATCCAGAAGTTGATTGCCGCCCAGAAGGATGGACCGGGGGCGGCCGCTGTTTTTACGGATTTGGCCACCCTGCAAAAAGTGGTGGAAGAATTGATCCGGGCGAATTTAGGGATCTCCATCAATATCAGCGGGCTTTTGGATGGGGTTCAAGAATGTTGCCGCAAAGCCGGCTTGGAGAGGCACAGCGTCGAGCATTCCTTGGGTTTCTTTGGCGCGCGGGACCGGCTGCCCGAACGGGAAATTTTGGAGTTCAACACCTTATGCGGCCATGGGCTGGTCTCTTTCAACCTAATCCGCAAGATGATCGAATACGTGAAGCTGCGGAGGTTGACCCCTAAAGAGGCCGCCAGGATTATGGGCAAGTGTTGCGAGTGCGGGGTTTTCAATCCGGCTCGGGCGGAGATGCTTTTGGAGGGGATGCAAAAGAAGGGATTTTTGTTCGCGGAAAAGAGGGGCGGCGAATAAAATAATTTGGTTGACAGGAACCCCTGCTAAGTGATACCTCAATTGGATGATTTTCAGGGACCTCATCCTGGACGGGTTAAAAAAGGTTCCCTTGGGTTTTTTAGAAAGAAGGAGGATAAAAATGCAGATTGATCCGGAAAAGTGCATCGGGTGCGAGGTTTGCCATCCGTACTGCACCGTAGGAGCCATTCATTCGGTGAAAAAAGAGGGGGGCGAAGACCTCATCAGCGTCGTCGACCAGGATGAATGCGTGGAATGCGGCGTGTGCCACCGGGCTAATATCTGCCCGACCGAGGCGATCTACCCGGTGGAGCTCAAATGGCCCAGGTCCGTGCGGGGGGTGTTCAGCGACCCTCTGACCGTTCACAAAGACACGGGAATTGCCGGCCGGGGAACCGAGGAAATGAAGACCAACGATGTGACCGGGCGGATCCGGAGGGGGCATGCCGGCGTGGCGATCGAATTGGGAAGGCCGGGGGTTGGCACCCGTTTTCGGGATGTGGATATCATGGCCCAGGCCGTGGCCAAAGCCGGCGCGGTCTTCGAGCCTAAAAACCCGGTGACCTTCCTGATGGCCGATAAATCCACGGGCAAGATCCGGGAAGATATTTTAAATGAAAAGGCCCTTTCGGCGATTATCGAATGCGGCGTCGAGATCGATAAGCTGGAGAATTTGCTTTCCGTGATCAAAGCCACGGCGCCCAAGCTGGATACGGTCTTCTCGCTGGACCTCATCTGCAAGGTAGGGGAGAAAGGCGAAATGGAGACCTTGCCCATCGCTCAGAAGGCCGGTTTTACCCCCCGGCCCAATACCAAGAACAATATCGGATTCGGCCGTCCGTTGGCCAAGGAGGAATAATTAGATGACCCACACTTTACACCGCCAAGGGGATACCCGGAGTTTGCAGGAAGATTACGTTGTCCTGATCATGCCGGCCCAGGGAGTCAATGTTCCTGGTTCCGATGAAAAGTTGAAGAAGCTCTGGGAGATTTTTTCCCGTTACAACGTGGTGAATTTCGGCAATGGAAACTATAACAAATTTACCCTGAGTTTGGAAGACCTGAAGAAGAAGAGATCCATGATCGGCCACGCCGTCTTCAAAGATAAAGAAACCCTGGCCCAGTTCATTAAAGAATTGCAGCAGGCCGAGCTGGGTCTCTCCACGGTTCTTTCCGGTTTGTACGACGAAGTGCAGGGCTGCTGCGGCAGGCTGGGAATCAAGCTCCATACCGT
>CAZIDC010000312.1:0-4259 GCA_964537885.1 uncultured Syntrophaceae bacterium
TATCGATTATGGGTTGAAACCTACACCTTTTGGCAGGCCATGTCAAATACTCCTTCCGTTCTCCCTGAGAGAAGATAGGGTTTCCTGGGCCTCCTGGGCGGCCTGGAATTCGGGAGGACACATCACTAATTTGGCCCGACCCGCCGGAAATGGTGGTAGTATAGCCTATGGTTGTGGGGCTGTTGGCAAAGTGCTGTCGTGTACGAATGGAAGGGCTCATTTTGGGGCCGAAGGGGGAGAATCAAAAGATCAGCGGTTCTTCGCTGGCTCTCGGAAGGACGGTTTGGGGATTTTTTAACCGTCCGCGCTGCTTCTCCAAATCCTCCCCCATGATTCGTATAAAGTAAGGAATCCTATGGCGCTGATTGATATGAAAAAGGTGTGCCTGCGCTACGGCGGACCGGTGCTCTTGGACGGCGTTGAGCTGGCGATTGACCCGGGGGAACGGGTCTGCCTGCTGGGACGCAATGGCGAAGGAAAGTCCAGTCTCATCAAAATCATCAGCGGCGACCTGCTGCCTGACAAAGGTGAAATCACGCGCGCGCAGGGACTGCGGCTGGGGATTTTGGAGCAGGAGGTGCCGGGAGCGATGCCGGGCACTGTTTTTGAGGTTGTCGCCGGCGGCATCGGCGGCCTGGGCCGGGTGGTGGCGGAATACCACGCTTTCATTGCCCGCATGGAGGCGGATGACGATCCGAACCTTACCCGTCGCTTGGGGGAAATCCAGCACCGCCTGGAAATCCAGGGGGGGTGGCAGCTCGACCAGACCGTGACGTCGGTGATTTCGCGACTTGAGCTTTCACCGGAAGCGTCCTTTGGCGCCCTTTCGGCCGGGCTCAAGCGGCGCACGATGCTGGGCCGGGCATTGGTTCGAAAGCCGGACATCCTGCTTCTCGACGAGCCCACCAACCACCTTGACATGGACTCAATCGGCTGGATGGAGGAATTCCTTTCGCGCTTTGAAGGAAGTATCCTTTTTGTCACCCACGACCGCATGTTTCTGCGGCGGCTGGCAACCCGCATCGTGGAGCTTGACCGCGGGCGGCTTACGAGTTGGCCGGGCAATTATGATGATTATCTGAATCTCAAGGCAGCGGAGCTGGCGGCCGGAGAAAACCAACGGGAGGCCTTTGACAAAAAGCTTGCGCAGGAGGAAAGCTGGATCCGGCAGGGGGTCAAGGCGCGGCGCACGCGCAACGAGGGCCGCGTGCGGATGCTGGAACAAATGCGCAGAAAGCGGCGCGAGCGCAGGGAGCGCCCGGGAATGGCGCGAATGAACGTTGAGAATGCCGGGATGAGCGGTAAAATTGTCTGCGAGGTGACCGGTGCAACGTTTGCGTACGGGGACCAGCCGGTCATCAAAGATTTTTCGACCATCATTGTGCGCGGCGACCGGATAGGGATAATCGGGGCCAACGGCGCTGGCAAAACGACTCTCCTCCGGCTTCTTTTGGGGGAGGTCCAGCCGCAAGTCGGGGGCGTGCGCCTGGGCACCAACCTGGAAATCGCCTACTTTGACCAGCTGCGCGACCAACTTGACGGGGAAAAGAGTGTCTTGGAGAATGTGGCCGGCGGCAACCCCATGCTGACCATCGGTGGCAAGCCCCGGAATGTTTACGGCTACCTGCAGGATTTCCTTTTTGCGCCGGAAAGGGCGCGGAGCCCGGTGAGCAGCCTGTCCGGCGGGGAGCGCAACCGGCTCCTTCTTGCCCGGCTCTTTACGCGGCCTTCAAACCTTCTGGTCCTGGACGAGCCGACCAATGACCTTGATGTGGAGACCCTGGAGCTGCTCGAAGAGCTGCTCCTCAACTATCCCGGCACGGTGCTGCTGGTCAGCCATGACCGCGACTTTCTCAACAACGTGGTTACCAGCACGCTGGTCTTTGAAAGCGACGGCCGGGTGCGCGAATACGTGGGCGGGTATGACGATTGGCTGCGGCAGGCGACGCCGATTTCACCGGCGGAGCCGAAGCCGAAAGTGGCGACGAAGATAAAACGCGAAAAGCCCCAGGGCAGGCGGAAGATCAGTTTCAAGGAGCAGCGCGAGGTTGAGGCGCTTCCGGAACAGATCGAGCGCTTAGAAAACGAGCAGCAGAACCTGTACGCCCGGCTTGCGGACCCCGTCCTCTATAAAGAGGGGGGCGCCGGTGTAGTGCAGGCCAAGGCGCGTCTGGAAACGATCGAGCAGGAACTGCCGCAGCTTTATGCACGCTGGGAGGAGCTTGAGGAGATTATGCAGCCAAAAGGCGCTGCCGTCGTTTAAAAGGGCCCCCCGGGGTCGGACCCAATGCCGTTAACTTAAGGGAAATTCCGTGCCCCAAGGGTTTAAAATCAGATCAAAAAAGCTCAAGCTAACGGCTTTTGAGTTCACCTGGAAGCGATAGGAAAGAACGAATCCGCAAGGAAGGGTATTATACCCCCCGATGGGTAGCGGATCTTAGGTGCGGATATTTTTTGATTTACCTGATTCCTTTTGTTTTGACTTCTCGCCTGTGAAAATTTATACTTGGTTCTCTGGGAAGCAAAAAAGATTTGATGTTGTCTACTAATCGACTACTTTACAAAAATGAAGAAATGGATCCTTAGTATGGCATATTGAAATAATTAATGCCCCCGTAGCTCAGGTGGATAGAGCAGGAGATTCCTAATCTCCGCGCCGGGTGTTCGAGTCACCCCGGGGGCACCATGATCCTAACGGTGGAAAGGATAAAGAGAATATGAACCCGGTTCAAGTGGCGGTTATTCAGGCTGGATCTGTACCCTTTGACAGCAAAGGCTCTTTGGAGAAAGCCCGTGCTTTAATCGCTGAGGCTGGCAAACAAAATGTCAAACTGGCAGTCTTCCCCGAGGCCTTTATTTCAGCCTACCCCAAAGGGCTTGATTTCGGCGCTCGGGTCGGCCTGCGCACTCCCGAAGGCCGGGCGGACTTCCAACGTTACTTCGAAAGTGCCGTCGAGGTTCCGGGTCCGGCAACGGAGTTTCTCGGGGCCGCAGCCCGTGATCATAACCTCTATTTAGTCATCGGGGTCATTGAACGCGACGTCGGGACTCTTTATTGCACGGCTTTATTCTTTGCCCCGGATGGCAGCCTGATGGGCAAACACCGCAAACTCATGCCGACGGCCATGGAGCGTCTGATCTGGGGCTTCGGCGATGGTTCCACCCTGCCGGTATTCAATACCCCTATCGGCAAGATCGGGTCGGTAATTTGCTGGGAAAATTATATGCCCATGCTCCGCCTGACCATGTATTCCAAAGGAATCCAGCTGTACTGCGCGCCTACGGTGGATGACCGGGATACCTGCGCGCCGACGATGCGCCACATCTCCGTGGAGGGGCGTTGCTTTGTCCTATGCGCTTGCCAGTACATTAAACGAGGGGCCTATCCCGCTGATTATGCGGCCGTTCAGGGGAACGACCCGGAAACCGTATTGATCCGGGGGGGCAGCTGTATCGTGAATCCATTCGGGGAATTCTTAGCCGGCCCCCATTATGAAGGAGAGCGAATCCTCACCGCCGCAATCGACTTGGGCGACATTGCCCGCGGGAAATATGATTTGGATGTCGTTGGCCATTACGCCCGGCCCGATATTTTCCGGCTCTATGTCAACGAACGAGCCAATCCGCCCGTGGTGGTGAAGGCCGGCGCAGTTGACGATCCGTTTGCCGAGGAGAAAAAGAATGGCTGACTTAAAAAAGTAAGTAGCTTCTCCTTTATTCCTACGCCGGTAGCGATCAAAGACTTTATTGCGGTCATCATTGCCATCCATTTTAATGACCTTTGACGAGATTACCAAACATTCAAAAGTGAGGAGACTTCAAGGGGGATGTGAGTGCTTCCCCCTTTTCTGGTATGAATTTATTCTCCCGCTTTTCTAAAAGGAGTTAAAAGATGGAGGTTAAAAATCTGCGAGTAAACGGTGAGCGGCTCAAATTTACCCTGGAGATGATGGCCAAAATCGGCGCTACCGATGGTGGGGGGGTTCATCGGCTTGCCTTATCCGACGAGGATAAACAGGCGAGGGATTTATTTTTAAAGTGGCTTAAAGAGCTCGACCTTACAGTCAGGGTGGATGAAATGGGGAACATCTTCGGCAAAAGAAAGGGGAGAAGTCCAAGCCTGCCGATTGTCCTGACCGGTTCCCATATCGATTCCCAGCCTCAGGGGGGGCGCTTCGACGGAATTCTCGGGGTCATGGGGGCCCTGGAGGTGTTGCGAACCCTCCAGGAAAATCATATCGAGACCGAACGACCGGTTG
>CAZIDC010000313.1:0-4248 GCA_964537885.1 uncultured Syntrophaceae bacterium
TTGATTTTATTGCTCCTTTCCTGATCGGTCTTGTGGGAAGCCTTCACTGCCTGGGAATGTGCGGCCCGCTGGTGATGGCTTATTCCATTCATATTCGCGCCTCTGAAAAGCAGGGAATCGCCGAAGCGCCGGCTCTCTGGCGTAAAGGGGTCTTGCACCATTCGGCCTTTCATTTTGGAAGAATCATAACCTATGGAGTTCTCGGCGGTCTGGCTGCGGGGCTTGCTCATCTGGCTGGCTTTAACCAGTTTTTTTCCAGCCTGCGCAGCAGTGCAACCCTTGCCGGCGGCATCCTGATGGTTTTCTTTGGCCTCATTCTGCTCAAGGTCATTCCGTTTCCCCTGTTTTCGCTCCCTTCGTTCGGGCCGGGAGGTTTTTTCGGGAGGGTCTTCCCTCCCCTTTTCCGATCGCAGCGTATTGCTTCCAGGATGGCTTTAGGCCTGGCTACCGGTTTCCTGCCTTGCCTGCTCTCCTGGGCCATGGTTGTTAAAGCGGCCACTACCCAAAACCTCCTTGAGGGATTCCTGACCATGGTTTCGTTCGGTCTGGGCACGGTTCCGGCTCTTTTCCTGGTCGGACTTTCTGCCTCCCTGTTGTCTTTGAAAATTAGATTTCTTGGAGAGCGGGTAGCCGCGGTTTCGGTGATTGCCATGGGTCTTATTTTAATTTTCAAAGGGTCAAAGTACTTTGTCTGAATCCCCCGCTCAGAGTCGCCTCTCCCCCATTCCAACTTCTGGACTGGAAAAAGAGTCCACCCCCCCAAAATGCGATCTCTGCGGCCTTCCCCAGGGGCGCATGAAAATAACCCAGGAGATGGGTGGCGAAACTTTTCATTTTTGCTGCCCGGGCTGCCGGCAGGTTTTTCAGATTCTTTTCAACAGTCCCGATGGGAGGCCAGAGAATTTCCGGGAGACCGAACTTTACCGGGCCTGCGTCCGATCCGGGATTATCCCCCGGGATGAAAAGGACTTGGCCCTTCGAAGGACTTTTGAAGGATCAGAATTGCCGGCTGCCTCTCCACCGGAAGAGTTTGAAAAGAACCTGGCCCTCGACCTCACCCTCAAGGTTGAAGGGATGTGGTGCCAGGCCTGCTCCTGGTTAATCGAAGAAATATTGAGGAAAACGAAGGGGATTCTCGAGTCAAAAGTATTTTTCCTCTCGGACACGGCCCAAATCAAATACCTCCCCCAGGCCATCCGGCCGGAAGAGATTATGGCCAGGATTTCAGGCCTGGGATACCGGCCTTCTCTTTTTCAGGCGGCATCAGAGAGTTCGCAAGAGAAAAAAGACCTCCTCAAGCGCCTGGGAATCTCAGCCATTTTAACAGCCCACATCATGATGCTTTCCTTTGCCTTGTACTTTGGATTTTTCCAGGAGCTCTCCCGAGGGGCCGTACAATACCTATCTTATCCCCTCTGGCTGATGGCTACGCCGGTTGTCTTCTATGGAGGATTACCCATTCTTCGCAAAGCTATCGCCGGCGTCAGTTATGGCAGCACCTCCATGGAAACGCTCATCTCCATCGGAGCTCTGGCCGCCTATCTTTACAGCTTTTTCCAGATGGCTAAAGGAAGCCTTCATCTCTATTTTGATACCGCCTCCATGCTCATTACCATCGTCCTTCTGGGAAAATATATAGAGTCCCAGGCGCGAGAAAAGGTTTCCAGGGGCATTACGGACCTTTACCACCTGGCCAACCAGAAAGTCCGGCTTTATACCCCCCCTTCAACCCTCTCCATTCAAGGGGGGGAGGAATTGGGGGGAGGAATCTGGGAGAAGGGAGAAAAAGAACTCTGGATCCCCTCTAAGGATGCCAAAGTCGGAGATCAATTCTTAGTGCTGGCGGGTGAAAGAGTCCCTCTCGATAGCCGGGTTATTTTCGGCCGGGGAGACGTGGATGAATCGGCCCTCACGGGTGAACTTAGGCCGGTAAGAAAAAATCCCGGCGAGGAAGTCATGGCCGGAGTACTCGTGCTGAATGGCGAAATGAGGCTCCGGACCACCCGGGTTGGACGGGAAAGTTCCCTCGGGCAAATGATCACCCTGATGGAGGACGCTCTCAGCCGGAAAAACCCGGCTGAACTTGTGGCCGACCGGATTATTCGCTGGTTTGTACCTGCCGTTGTCGTTCTTGCCGCTTTTACCGCGGGCTTCCTTTGGCTCGGGAATTTTCCTGCGAAGGAAGCCCTGCTCCGGAGCTTAACCGTACTGCTGATCTCCTGTCCCTGTGCGCTGGGGATCGCGACCCCGATCGTGAAGGTGGCGGCTATGGGACTGGCCAGGTCTAAGGGCATCCTGATTCGTGACCCCGGGGCCCTCGAACGAGTTAAAAACCTGGACACCCTGATCTTTGATAAAACTGGCACCTTGACGGAGGGGAATTTTTCATTGCAGGAGATTGTGACGGCCCATGGGATCTCCGAGCAAGAAGCCCTCTTCCGGGTGGCTTCCATTGAAGTCCACTCGAATCACTTCCTGGCTTTGGCGATCACGCGGCAAGCACGGGAGAAGTCCTTAAGAATCGAAGAAGCTGAAGGCTTCGAGGTCTTGGAGGGGATGGGCGTCAAGGGACTGGTGCGGGGCAACGAGGTCGTCATCGGAAATCGTCAGGCCATGAATCACCTCAGGATGGAACTCCCTTCGGCCATTGACCAAAGAGCTCGGGATTGCGAATCCCGGGGGATGACCGTTGTCTTTTTCGGTTGGGCGAAAGAAGTTCAGGGATTTTTCGTCTTCGGCGATTCCCTCAAGTCAGGAATCCGCGAAATGATCTCGAGGCTTCATGAGAAAAAGATGGCAACCTGGGTTGTCTCCGGAGATGCAGAGGCGACAACTCGAGCCGTTGCCGGGGAATCCGGAATTACCAAATATATTGGGCAGGCTCTCCCCCAGGATAAAGTTGGATTTATAAAATCACTCCAGTTAAAAGGGCATCGCGTGGGGATGGTGGGCGATGGAGTCAATGATGCGGCTGCTTTGGCCCAGGCTGATGCAGGATTTGCCCTGGGAACGGGGAACAATATCCTCCAGGAGGCTTCAGACTTAACTTTTCTAACTCCGGATCCGACCCGCATACTCGCAGCCATCGACTTATCGACTTTAACGGTGCGGGCCATCCGTCAAAACCTTTTCTTCGCCTTCCTTTACAACGCCATCGGAATTCCCCTGGCCATGGCCGGCTTGCTGAATCCTCTGGTAGCCGTCTTGGCCATGTTCGCCAGCAGCCTTACGGTCATCTGTAACGGTCTGAGGGTTGCAAAAAATTAGGATCCTTTCCCCTTGCCCCCGGCCTCTTGCCCCTTCTTAGATATATCCGTACGCTTCCCAGCCTCCGTCGATATTGATCACCGAACCGGTCATAAAGCCGGAATCATCACTGGCTAAATAAACGGCCAGCCCGAGAAGCTCCGGAACCTCTCCGATCCGGCCGAGGGGAGTTCTCTTTTCTATAGCCCCCAGCGGAAGCATGCCGCTGTCAATCACCCCCTGCACCAACTCCGTGCGAATATAGCCGGGGGCTATGGCGTTGACCCGGATATTTTTTTTTGCCCACTCGACGGCTAAAACTTTGGTGAGCATATTGCAGGCGGCTTTACTGGCGCAGTAGGCCGCCCTTCCTGGAGCAGCAACCAGGCCATAGACCGATGTAATATTAATGATGCACCCCCCTCCCTGAGGAATCATCTTCCGAGCCGCGCACTGGCACCCGTAAAAAACTCCGCTCAGATCGGTATCCATAGCGCGCTGCCAATCTGCCGGGGGCAGTTCTTCCGAGGGACGGGCCATGGAAATCCCGGCGTTGTTGACCATGATATCCAGCCGGCCGAAACGGTTGACGGTTTCTTCCACCATGGCTTCCATGCTTTCATACCGGGTCACATCCACTTCCAGGGCCAGGGCTTTCCCGCCTTCCTGGTTGATCTGTCCAGCGATAGATGAAAGCAAATCCTTCGATCTGCTGGCCAACACCACAGCCGCTCCTTCTTTGGCGTATTGCCTGGCGATCCCTTTGCCGATACCTTTGCTGGCCCCGGTAATGACGGCCACCTTTCCTTTCAGTTTCATGAGTTTGTTCCTTTGTTTGATAAAATTAAGCGATTTTATTCCCCTCCCCTTTATCCCTCCCGCCCCAGGGAGAGGGAAAACATAAACGGAGAATCCCCGCACGGATTCTCAGGCCTTGGGTCGTCTAAGAGATCTCTTCTTTGGGAATTTCTTTCCGCTTTTTCCCCAACCCGGGGATGAAGG
>CAZIDC010000314.1:0-4243 GCA_964537885.1 uncultured Syntrophaceae bacterium
GGTTCTCTACGGGCGTCTGCATGGAGATCCTGAACGGCTCTTTTGCTGGCCAAGCTCAAAGGAGACCCTTTCCAGGACCTTTGGGAACTCCCCCAGGATCTTCAGGGAAATATGGCGGTAGGAGGCAAAACCCTCGGTCTTGGAAATCATCCCATTCACCCCTACCAGCCGGAGAAATCCCAATCGCGCCCGAAGGCATAAATAACCTTTGGTCTTTTACTGATTGATCCTTATGGGAGGGATGGTTTTGCAGCAGAATCAAGAGTAAAAACCCCGCAACGAACAACGCACGAATTTAATTGACAAAGATCCCAAATTGTGGCAAAAAGCCAAAAGTCTTCCTCGAATATTCGCGGGAGAGATATCATTGATCTAAGCATCATTCAGAGTCCCTGTTTCTGCCTTTTCCCCTAACGGATCCTTAGGTAAGATTTTATTTCCTGAGGGAGAAATTCATTTCATATGGATATTCTGATTATCGGTTTGGTCCGGGGGGCACTCTATTCCCTCATTGCCGTAGGCTTCGTGCTGGTCTTCAGCGTCGGCGGGATTCTTAACCTTGCTCACGGGACCTTTTACATGCTGGGGGCCTACTTCACCTTTATCTTTTACAGCCTGGTCTTTCGCTCCGGCCAGAGCGGGACGCTTGTTTTCTCCTTGATCCTGGCGGTAATTTCTGTTGCTGTATTTGCCTGTCTGGTTTACCACGTCCTGTTACGGAAAAAGATCGAATCCCTTGTTTATACCATGGTGATGACCCTTGCTTTAGCCCTTTTCATCGGTGAGATCATGTCCCTTCTTTTCGGGGTATCGGGAACATCCATACCCAGTCTGGTCGAAGGTTCCCTTTCCATCTCCGGGGTCAAAATCATTAAACATCAGCTCATCTTTTTGCCCATTACCGGTCTCATTTTACCCCTGCTCTGGCTGTTTCTGAAGAAGACCAAAACGGGCCAGAGTATCGATGCCGTTTCCCAGCATCGCACCGGATCTCTGCTGATGGGTGTAAATGTGGAAAAGGCCACTCTCGTGACTTCGGGGCTTTCGGCGGGACTGGCGGCTCTGGCGGGTGGACTGATCGCGCCGGTCTCCTCCGTAGTACCGGAAATGTGGCTCTTCCCTTTGATTAAAGCCTTCGCCATAGCTATTTTAGGCGGCATGGGTTCCCTCACGGGGAGCATCATCGCCTCGTTCGTGCTGGGTTATGCAGAGGTTTTTACTTCCTTTTTGATTGATGAACAGCTTACGGAGCTGGTCTCGCTGGCAGTCATCGTTTTCGTCCTCCTATTCAAACCGTCGGGGATCATGGGATATAAATCGGTCTGACATGAGCATGGGCCTGAGAAAACTTCTTTCCCGTCTTTTCATCTACCCTCCGGCAGGGTTTGTGATCCTGGCGGGCCTGGGAATCTATCCCGCCGTCAGCGGCAACATCTTGCACGTGGAAATATTATTGTTAGCCGTCATTTATGCCATCTTTGCCATGAGCTGGGATATTCTGACCGGCTACACTCACGAAGTCAATTTCGGGTTTGCTTTTTTCATCGGCGGAGCCGGTTATCTGAGCGGGGCTTGCAACGTGTTCTTGGCGTTCCCGCCGGCTCTTTCCATCCCCCTATCGGCCCTGGGTGCCGGAGTCGCAGGGGTTTTGATTGGGTACCTGACCCTCCGTCTCAAGGGCCCCTATTTTTCCATGGCCACCCTGGCTTTTGCCGGCATCCTTTATAAACTTTCTTTCATTCTCTACAAGATTACCGGCGGAGAAGAAGGGATTTCGGGTCTGCAAAGCCTGTCCTCCGGTCCAATGACCGATTTTTACCTGATCTGGTCGGTGATGGTCGCGATCTATTTTTTCCTCCTCTTTTATTCCCGGTCCAAACACGGCACCATCCTGAAAGCCATTCGGGCTGATGAAGACGTGGCTCAGTCCTCGGGTATCAATACGGCGTACTACAAAGTTGAAGCCTTTGCGCTGAGCGGTCTGCTCGCCGGGATTGGCGGCGGACTGTATGCTCATGCCCAGATGCATATCGGCCCAGCGATGCTTTCGGGGTCCCTTTCGGTGCTGGTGGTCCTTTTGGCAATGATCGGGGGGATGGGAACGATCGTGGGTCCTCTTTTGGGGGGCATTCTGCTATCCGTCCTCAACGAGGCCCTACGAGTCGTTGAGGTTTACCGGATTGTCATCTACACCGGTCTTTTAATCGTCTTTATCTACTTAGCGCCTCAGGGTTTCATCAATCTGGAATTCGTCAGACAGTCCCCATGGTTGAAACGTTTCTTTTTGGGTAAAGAGGAATCTCATGGCCCCTCTTTTAGAGGTTAAGAACCTGTCGAAGGCTTTCGGAGGGCTTCAGGCCCTCCGTGACGTTCATCTCACCGTCAGCGCAGGTGAAAGAGTGGGCATTATCGGGCCCAATGGAGCCGGGAAGACGACCCTCTTCAACATTCTTTCCGGTTTCTATCCACCCCAATCGGGTTTGGTTCTTCTCCACGGCCAGAACATCCTTGGGAAAAGGCCGTATCAAATCGTTAACTTAGGGCTGACCCGCACCTGGCAACTCGTGAAGCCGTTCTCGGGCATGACGGTCATCGAAGCCGTGAGTGTCCCTACCTTCAGCCACCGGGCCAGGACTCGCGCCGCCTCTACCTACGGCCGCCAAGGGGACATTGTAAAAATTCTTGACGAGATCGGGCTGGCCGGAAAAATTGGGGAAGATGTGGACAATCTCACCCACAGTGAGCTCAGGCTTCTGGATATCTCCCGGGCCATGGCCACCCATCCCACCATTCTTCTTTTGGATGAACCCTTTTCGGGGCTGAGCCCCAGAGAGACAGAGAAAATTTCTCGCATGATCCTGGATTTAAACCAGCAGGGCCTCACTGTCGTTATCATCGAACATCGATTGAGAGAATTGATGAAGCTGGTCCAGAAGGTGATGGTGATTCATTTCGGCGAAAAAATCGCTGAAGGATCTCCGGAGACCATCATCCGCGACCCCCGGGTCATTCAAGCTTACTTGGGGGAGAGGAGTCCGGACTTTGGCCTGGCTTGAAATCGACAACCTGGAATCTTTTTATCACCGGGTCCAAGTTCTCCACGGGGTGCAAATGCGGGCCGAGAGAGGGGATTTCCTTTCGGTCATCGGCAGCAACGGGGCCGGGAAAACGACCTTTCTCCGAACCCTTTCCCGTCTGGTGCACGGCAAGGGGACAATTCTCCTGGAAAAGGAAGAATTGATCACCCTGAGCCCCCGGGAAGTGATTCACAAAGGGATTATTCATTGCCCCGAAGGGCGTATGCTTTTCCCCAGTATGACCGTCAGGCAGAACTTGTTGATGGGCGCTTATTTAAGAAAAGAAAAGGATAAAGTCCGAAGAGATTTAGATCAGGTTTTGGCCTATCTTCCGATTCTGGAACAAAGGCAAAAACAGCTGGCCGGAACGCTTTCCGGCGGGGAGCAGCAGATGCTCGCCGTCGGCCGGTCGATCATGGCCGCCCCGAGGCTTTTGACCCTCGATGAGCCTTCTTTCGGCCTGGCTCCTTTGGTGATCGGCTCAATTTTTCAGGTCCTGCATTCTCTCAACCAACAAGGCGTAACCTTGATTCTGGTGGAACAAAATGCCTGGCTGGCTCTGGAGCAAACCCGTTTTGCCTTTGTGCTGGAAGAAGGGCACTTAATCAAACAAGGTCCGGCCAAAGATCTGCTGGGAGATCCTGCGATCCGTAAGGCCTACCTGGGTATGGCGTAAGGATAACCCCACTGGAGAAGTCCAACACGGAGGTTGTCCACATCAAAAAGAGGAGGTGGCAAATGAAAACGAAGAGATGGGCAATGGGGATTGGAGCCGTTTTAGCCGTTTGTTTTTTCCTTACATCCGGCTTGGCCATGGCCAAGACCATCAAAATCGGGGTCCTCGCCCCTTTTAAAACCCCTTCGGGAGAGGACCAATTGAATGCGGCTAAAATGGCCGTAGCGGAAATCAATGCGCAGGGCGGAATCATGGGCCAGAAGGTGGAACTCTTCTTGGGAAATACTGAGTATAAGCCTGAAAAAGGAGTTATGGCCTTCAAGAAATTCGTCCTGGAAGACAAATGCGAAGTCGTTTTTGGAACCTGTTCCTCGGGCGTGGCCAAAGCGGTCATGGATCAGATGGCCCGGTATAAAAAGTTATTCATCCCTACGGGCGCCGCTTCGGAAGCCCTGTCGGATCTCTTAAAGTCGGATCCCCAAAAATACAA
>CAZIDC010000315.1:0-4237 GCA_964537885.1 uncultured Syntrophaceae bacterium
CCATGAAAGTACTGGTTATCGGCGGCGGGGGCCGGGAGCATACCCTGGTTTGGAAGATCGCCCAGAGTCCAGAAGTAAAAAAAATTTTTTGCGCCCCCGGGAATGCCGGCATTGCCAGGCAGGCGGAGTGCCTGCCGCTGGCCGCCGACGATGTGCCATCGCTAACGGCCTGGGCCGAAAATGAGAAGATCGATCTTACCGTCGTCGGCCCGGAAGCCCCCTTGACCCTGGGTGTTGTGGATGCCTTTGAGGCCCGGGGTCTCATGATTTTTGGTCCCAGCCAAAGAGCCGCCGAGATCGAGGGTAGCAAAGCTTTTGCCAAGGAGCTGATGAACCGGTGCGGCATTCCTTCCGGGAAATACCGGACCTTTGAAGACCACGGTACAGCCGTTCGCTACGTAAAGGAAACGGGTGCACCCGTTGTGGTCAAAGCCGACGGCTTGGCTGCCGGCAAAGGGGTCATCCTTTGCCCAACGATTAATGAAGCACTCGAAGCGCTAAATTTGATCATGGTTAAAAAAGCCTTCGGGGCTGCCGGAAGGAAAGTAGTGGTGGAAGAGATGCTCTCGGGGGAAGAAGCCTCTTTTTTAGCCTTTACGGACGGGGAAACGGTCTTGCCCCTGCCCACTTCCCAGGACCATAAACCTATTTTTGATCATGACCAGGGGCCCAACACGGGAGGGATGGGGGCTTATTCCCCCGCGCCGGTGGTGAATGAAGAGTTGCATCGCGAGATTATGGAGAAGATCATGGTCCCCACCGTGCGGGGAATGGCCGAGATGGGGATAAAGTACCGGGGAGTCCTCTACGCCGGCCTGATGATTCAGGACGGGAAAGCCAGGGTCCTGGAGTTTAACGCCCGTATGGGCGACCCGGAAACCCAGCCTCTTCTGATGCGGATGAAAAGCGACCTGATCCCGGTGATCATGGCCACCCTGGAAGGGCGGTTGTCCGGCCAGCAGGTAGAATGGGACGCCCGGCCGACGGTCTGCGTGGTCATGGCCTCCGGGGGTTATCCTGGACCTTATGAAAAAGGAAAAGTGATTTCAGGATTGGAAGAGGCCGCAAGAATCCCCGGCACATTCGTCTTCCACGCCGGGACGGCGCTAAAGGAAGGCAAAGTTGTTACCAACGGGGGAAGGGTCCTTGGAGTCACCTCGCTTGGTAAAGGTCTCCGGGAGGCGATCGGATTGGCCTATGAGGCGGCTGGCAAGATCTCCTGGGAAGGGGCTTTTTACCGTAAAGATATCGGCCGGAAGGCCTTGCCGAGAGGGAAAGAAAAGTGAAAATAAAAAAACCGCTGGTGGCTATCGTAATGGGCAGTGATTCAGATCTGCCGGTGATGGAGGAAGCGGCCCGAGTCCTTGCTGATTTCCATGTCCCCTATGAGATGACCGTCGCTTCGGCTCACCGTTCTCCGGAGCGTACTGCGGAGTACGCCCGCAAGGCGGCCGGACGCGGGGTGGAGGTTATCATTGCCGGCGCGGGCGGCGCGGCCCATCTGGCCGGCGTGATGGCGGCCCATACCCTTTTGCCGGTCATCGGGGTTCCGCTGGAATCGGCATTGATGGGCCTTGACTCCCTTCTGTCCACGGTCCAGATGCCCGCCGGTGTTCCGGTAGCCACCGTGGCCATCGGCAAAGCCGGTCCCCGAAACGCCGGCCTTTTAGCCGTGCAGATCCTTGCGGGAAAGCATACGGAGCTGAAAAAAGCCCTAACTCGCTACAAAGCCTCGCTGGCCGCCAAGGTGGCCGAGGCGGCCAAAAAGGCTGAAAGACAGCTGTGAGCATTCAGCAGTCAGCGATCAGCCCTTCGCTGATTGCGGAACGCTGAACGCGAATAGGCTTAAGATGTCAGAAACTCCCTGGTTGAAAAATTACGAAGACGGGGTTCCTTTTTCTCTGGTCTATCCCCCGGTTCCCTTAACGCATTTCCTGCGGGAGGCCGCTGCCTCCTTTCCTCAAAATCTTTCCATGATTTTCGGGGAACGGAAAATTTCCTATCGCCAACTGGAGGAAATGGTCAATGCCCTATCCAGCTCGCTCGTCGCCCTAAAAGTGGAGAAAGGGGACCGCGTGGCCTTGCTCCTCCCCAACAGCCCTCCTTATGTCATCGGATATTATGCGATCTTAAACATAGGGGCCGTAGTCGTCAACCTCAACCCCCTCTCCGTTGAACGGGAGCTTCTCTATTTCTTAAACCATTCGGAAACCCGGACGATCATTGTCGCCGAGCCGCTCTTTTCCCGCATCGCCAACATTGTTCGGCATAGTCTCCTCAAAAACATCCTGGTCGCCTCCCTGCAGGAATGGGGGCGGGGTCGAAAAAAAACCGGGAAGAAAAGAATGCCCATTGCCATCAATCCTTCCCAGGGAGTTTATTCCTTGGAATCTTTAATGGAACAGCATGGACAGCAGGAGGTCCTGCCTGTAGAGCTGGACCCTGAAGATGAAGCGCTTCTGCAGTATACCGGCGCCCTCGCAGAGGGCGTCAAAGGGATTGTCCTGACGCACGCCAACCTCGTGGCCAATACTATGCAAATTGCCAGCTGGGTGGTCCGGGCCAGGAAAGGAAAGGAGGCTTTTCTTTCCGTCCTTCCCTTCTTCCATGTGTACGGAATGGCCGTAGCCATGAACTTGCCCATCTACTTAGCCTCGACCATGATCCTTCTGCCGCGGTTTGAGGTCAAGGGGCTTTTACAGGCGCTTAAACGGTACCATCCAACTTTCTTCCCGGGGGTCCCCACGATGTTCGTAGCCCTTTCCCAGGAGAAAGATGCGGAAAGCTACAACGTTTCCTGTCTGCGGGTGTGTTACAGCGGGGCGGCTCCATTGGCCCTGGAGGTCTTAGAGGATTTTGAGAAGCTGACCGGTTCGCGGATAACAGAGGGGTATGGCCTGGCTGAAGCCTCCCCGGCCACGCACTGCAACCCCATCTTCGGCAAGCGCAAAGTAGGAAGCGTGGGCCTGCCATATCCGGACACGCTGGCGCGCATCGTGGACTTGGAAACAGGAGAGCGGGTTCTTAAGCCGGGGGAAGTGGGCGAGTTATGCATCAAAGGACCGCAGGTAATGAAGGGATATTGCAAGATGCCCGAGGAAACGGCCAAAACGATCCGGGATGGCTGGCTGTACACCGGAGACATTGCCCGGATGGATGAGGAAGGCTATTTTTACATCCTGGACCTTAAAAAGGATATGATCATTGCCGGGGGATTCAATATTTTCCCCATGGATATAGACCAGGTCTTAACTGAACATCCGAAAGTAGCCGAGGCCGTGGCTGTAGGAATTCCCGACCGGTATCGCGGCAGTATGGTCAAAGCCTTTGTCGTTCTAAAACCCGGCCAATCCGCCACGGAAGAAGAGATTATCGATTTCTGCAAGAAAAACCTGGCCAAATACAAGGTCCCGAATGGGGTGGAATTTAGGCAGGCATTGCCCAAATCTCCCTCCGGCATGATTTTAAGAAGGATTTTACGGCAGGAAGAGATCGATGCGGGAATCCGCTCCGCTATGGATTCAGAGAGAAAGAAAGCCGCTGACTCATTACCTTTAAGCCCGTCCCAGGATTCAAGCTCGAAACCGGCCCTGAAAATTGAAGATGAAGCGTAAAATCCTTAAAGGTGACCCTAAGGGGATCGAAAAGGCGGGCCGGATCATCCTCCAGGGGGGAGTGGTGGCTTTCCCCACGGAGACGTTTTACGGCCTGGGGGGAGATGCGTTCAATGAAGAAGCTTTGAAAAAAATATTTCAGATTAAAGAAAGGGAAGAGAATAAACCGTTGCTTCTCCTGATTGCCGATCCATCCTGGGTCCCCGGATTGGTGAAAAAGACTACATCTCTGGCTGAACGACTGATGAAAAACTTTTGGCCCGGTCCCCTCACCCTGGTCTTCGAGGCCTCGGCCCATCTTTCCCCTTTGCTCACGGCTCACAAGGGGAAAATAGGCCTCAGAATCTCCAGCCATCCAGTAGCCCAGGCCTTGGTGCAGTTTGTGGGCAAGGCTATTACCGGCACCAGCGCCAATCTTTCCGGTCAGCCCGGCGCATCGTTTGCCCACGAGGTTTTTAAAGCCCTGGGAACAAAGGTGGAGGCCGTTCTGGATGGAGGAAAGACCGCCGGTGGGCTGGGCAGCACGGTGCTGGATGTTTCATCCGCCCTGCCCAAGATCCTTCGCCAGGGGGCCATTTCCCGGGCGGAATTGGCCCCCTTCATCTCTTGCGATCAGCCCTAAA
>CAZIDC010000316.1:0-4227 GCA_964537885.1 uncultured Syntrophaceae bacterium
CCCCTAAAAACTCATTATAGCCCCTTTTCAGGCGGCAGAAATAGCAGGATTTATCGTCATATCAATTACTTGGCACGGCCCGACTCCATCCCAAACCATTATTCGTCCCTCTTTTCAATAAAAAAATGGCCATCTCTTTTCAGACCAGGTAACAGGCTACCAAGTGCCCGGGGCCGGCTTCCCTCCAGCTCGGGGGTGACTCCGCGCAGATTTTTCTTTTTCGCTTGCACCGGGGATGAAACCTGCATCCGCGAGGAGGGAATAAAGGGCTTGGAATTTCCCCCTCTAAGGCAATAGAGGTTCTCTGGGCTTCCACAACGGGGTCCGGGACCGGGATGGAAGACAGCAGGGCTTGAGTGTAGGGATGGAGCGGCTTGGCAAAGAGTTCATTCTTTTCAGCCAGCTCGACCATGACGCCCAGATACATTACGGACACCCTATGGCTGATGTGCTTGACCACTGAAAGGTCGTGGGATATGAAAAGATAGGCCAGATTGAATTTTTCTCTCAGGTCTTCCAGGAGATTGATGACCTGGGCTTGAATGGAGACGTCCAGAGCGGATACCGGTTCATCGCAAACGATAAACTCCGGGCGGACGGCCAGAGACCTGGCAACACCGATGCGTTGCCTCTGGCCCCCGCTGAATTCGTGGGGGTAGCGATGCACGTCCGTGGGATTCAAACCCACCAAGCGCATCATTTCCAGCACCCTTTCCATTCTCTCTTTCTTATTAGGGGGTAGATTATGGACCTTCATGGGTTCCCCGATGATTTCTCTAACCGTCATACGGGGATCGAGGGAAGCGAAGGGGTCCTGAAAGATCATCTGCATATACCTGCGCAGGCGTCTCAGGGAGTCCCCTTTCTGAAGGCACAGGTCCGTACCTTGAAAAAAAACCTGACCGCTGGTTGGCCTGTAGAGCTGAAGCACGCCCCTGGCCGTGGTGGACTTGCCGCATCCGCTCTCCCCCACCAGACCCAGGGTCTCGCCTGCTTTCAGATCAAAGCTGATCCCATCGACCGCTTTGATGAAAAGGGTTTTGCGCTTCCCGAGGGCGCCAAGTTTTATGGGAAAATGGACCTTCATGTCGTTGACTTGAAGTAACTTATGATTCCCTGTTTCCATTTGAAACCTTCCAGCAGGACACATAGTGTGCCGGTTTGATCTCTTCAACCGCAGGGGCACGATTCCAGCAATCGTCTTCTGCCACCGCGCATCTGGGTGCGAATGGGCAGCCCTGGATGACCTCACGCATGAGGTCCGGAGGGGCACCTGCTATGGAAAAAAGCTTTTCCTGGGCTTCACTGTCCACCCTGGGAATGGAACGAAGGAGGCCTTTAGTATAGGGATGCAGCGGATCGCTGAAGAGAACGGGGGTCGTCGCCGTCTCGACAATCCTTCCCGCATACATGACCATGATACGATCGGTGGTCCCCGCCACTGCGCCGAAGTTGTGGGTTATCAGCACGGTGGCCGCCCCCAGATCCTTGGCCAAAGACCGGATCAGGCGAAGGATTTGGTCCTGTATGGTGACGTCTAAGGCCGTCGTGGGTTCGTCGGCTAACAGGAGGGTGGGATTGCAGGAAATGGCCATGGCAATCATGACCCGCTGTCGCAAACCCCCGCTTAACTGGTGCGGATAGGACCTCAGCCGCATCTCCGGCTCTGAAATGCCTACCTTGTAGAGGAGCTCCAGACAACGGTTTTCCAAGTCGGCGTCCTTCAGACCTAAGTGCAGCTTTATGACCTCCCGCATCTGTTTTCCGATGGTCAGAACAGGATTCAGGGAAGTCATGGGATCCTGAAATACCATGGAAATCCGATTGCCTCGAATCTTCCGCATATTCTTTTCGGACAATGTCAAAATGTCCAATCCGTCAAACCGAAGGGTCGCTGCCTGAATCTTTCCGGGGGGGATCGGGATCAGGCGCATGACGGAAAGGAAGGTGACGGATTTTCCGCAACCGCTTTCTCCTACAACCCCCAGGGACTCCCCGGGTAAGAGAAAGAAAGAGACATCCCTCACAGCACTCAGTGTACCGTCGCGGAGAAAGAATTGAACGTCCAATCCCTCAACATCCAAGAGGGGTTTTCTTTGGGTCGGTGTTGCTTTCATTATCTCCTGAGCCTGATCCCGCCGGTCAGCTTGGGATCCAACAGATCCCGGAGCGCATCTCCCAGCATGTTAAATCCGAACACCCCTGCACTGATAGCCAGGCCGGGGAAAATAGCCAGCCAGGGGCCTCGGAGCATATAGTTGATACCATCTCCGCTTAACATTCTTCCCCAGGAGGGTGCGGGGGGTGGAACACCAAACCCTAAAAAACTGAGTGAGGCCTCGGCCAGGATGGCATTCCCCAGGCCGAGGGTCGCCAGAACGATAATCGGGGCCGCTACATTGGGCAGGATATGCTGAAGCAGAATGGTGACATCCCGGCATCCAACGGATCTTGCAGCCATTACATAATCACTCTCTTTAATGACCAGCACGGCGCTTCGCACAACCCGGGAAGCGCCGGCGAACCCGGCCAGGGCCAGGGCCAGTATGACATTGACCATGCCCGGACCCAATATAGCCATGACGGTAAGCATGATGACCAGCCAGGGGAAGGACATGATGGCATCCACGAATCTCTGAACGATCGTATCAAATAGCCCGCCGAAGTAACCGGACAGGATACCGATGATCGTCGACAGGAGGACGCTCAAACCGACCGCGCCAAGCCCAACAGTCATGGATACCCTGGCCCCGTAGGCGATACGGCTGAACAAATCTCTGGCCAAAGCGTCCGTACCAAAGTAAAAAGTACTGCTGGGAGGAGAAACGATTTGTACCCCATGGATGGTGTTCGGTTCAAAGGGGGATATGACCGGAGCAAAAACAGCAAAGCAGGTCATTCCTAAAACCAGAACCCCGCCGAAGGCCCCGAGCGGCTTGGTTTTTATCAGCTGGATAAACAGGTCGAGAAACCAGTGATGTCTCTTGGGGGAGGTCAGGAGTTCTTCCGCCTGGATGGCTGCGGGGCCGATTATTTTGCCTTGGGAACTGGATTCCATAAGATTTCCTTTGATGCTGCAATATTGAATGTTTAACGATAGCGGATTCTGGGATCAAATAGCCCATAAAGCAGGTCTATAATAAGGTTGATGGAAATAATCCAGGTGCAGATAATAAGATTGATCCCCTGGATGGCCGGATAATCCCGCCAGGAGATGGCATCAAGGAGGTATCTGCCCATACCCGGCAGGACGAAGATACTTTCCATGATTACCGTACCGCCGATCAGAAACGCGATCTGTATGCCCATGATGCTCAACACCGGGATCAAAGCATTCTTCAGGGCATGACGGACCACCACCACCCAACCCGTAAGACCCTTGGCCCGGGCCGTCCGGATGTAATCCTCTTTCATCACCTCCAGCATCATGGTCCGGGTCATCCTCATGATGCCGGCTGAGAGGGCGAAAGATAAAATCAGGGCAGGGGCCAGGAGCTGGGAGAAGCTCTTGAGGGGGTTCGCCGTGAAGGGGACATAATCCATGGGCGGGATCCATCTGAACCAAATGGCTCCGAAGACCAGGAGCAGGGTGGCGATCCAAAAGCCGGGGATGGACAGCCCTCCTATGGCCGCACTGCGAATCAGGTAGTCCGTCCACCGGTCCTGGTAAAGGGCTGAAATCACCCCGACAGGAACCCCCAACAGGATGGTCCAGAAAAGGGCCAGGAGTCCCAGACGAAGGGTCGTGGGCAGACGTCTGGAGAGTTCCTCCGTAACCGGTTTTCCGCTCCAGAGGGACACCCCCAGGTCGCCCTTTAATACATTTTTCATGTAACGGGCATATTGGACGACGAGTGGTTTGTCCAACCCCAGCATTTGTCGCAGTTCGGCTTCATCCTCCGCATAACCCTGTTCGGCGATCATGATCGCGACCACATCTCCGGGCAGAAGGCGTACGATACTGAATATAAAAAAAGAAACCAGCAGGAGGGTCGGCACCAGCAACAAGACCCTCCTTAAAATATACCAGCGCAGCATGGATATTTCCCTTTTGGGTTAATCGATAAAATTTCAATCAAACAGCAGAGCCGGGGGTTCAAAAATTCTCGTAAAGGTTCAATAAAAATAGTTCACTTGAATCCTTGAATCCCTGACCCCTTGAATCCTTATAAATTGAGCTTCTTGCAAAAGTCCGTAATTTACCCTTCGACAGGCTCAGGGTGAACG
>CAZIDC010000317.1:0-1662 GCA_964537885.1 uncultured Syntrophaceae bacterium
AGGCCCCCGGGCCTCAACAAAGGTGGTCAAACCACTTTTTCAAACCGCTAAACTGTTACGTTTTTCTGAAATTTCGGCAACGAGGTCTGAAGGATGGATCCGGATCGAACGCGATTGTATTTAGCGCGCCATGGCGAAGTCGTTAATCATGGAGTGTACAACGGCCAAACCGACGTGGACATTACCCCCAAAGGGATCAGGCAGATGGAACGGCTGAGGGACCTCCTGAAGGAGAAAAAGTTATCGGGAATTTATTGCAGCGACCTTTTGCGGACCCAAAGAGGAGCGGAGATTATTAATGAGCCCCATGGCCTAATTTGGCAAGCCCTTCCCCATTTCCGGGAGATGCACTTCGGCCGCTGGCAGGGTCTTAGCTATTCGGAGGTCATGGAGAAATATCCTGCCGACATTCCCCAGTGGTTTAAAAACCTGGAAACCTTCCGCGTCCCGGCGGGAGAGAGCATAAGGGATATGAATGATCGGGCCATTCCCAAACTAAAGGAGTTGATCGAACAACATCGCGGCCAGGAAATGGTCTTAGTCTGCCATGGCGCTCTCAACCGGGTAATCCTCGCTGACGCCCTCCACTTGCCTTTGACCCAAATGCTGCGGATTGAACAGGAATACGGTTGTTTGAATATCATTGAATATACCCCGACCTGGACTGTGGTGAGATTGGTAAATGGGTAGAAGGAAAAAATTAGGAAGAATCCATAACGGGGATTGTCGAAATTGGCCCACAGAAATCCCCCCTTGCCCCCCTTTAATAAAGGGGGGATGGGGGGATTTAGTTGGCAGGTTCTTTTTCCTTTTGGTTTCTTTCCTGTTGTTCAGCGCCCAGGACTCTTTCTCCGCAACCTTCACGGACGAGATAGGTCGCCAAGTGGAAGTAAAGGCTCCGCCCCAGCGCATTATCTCCGTGGCCCCCAGCGTTACTGAGACCCTTTTTGCCCTCGGCCTGGGAGAAAAAGTCGTGGGCGTAAGCAGCCACTGTAATTATCCTCCCGCGGCTTTGAAAAAAGAGAAAGTGGGCGGTTACATTACTCCCTCCATGGAGAAAATCATTGCCCTCCGGCCGGATTTGGTCATCCAGACTGCCGACGGAGATCTGAAGACCTTCGTAACCAGGCTGGCCGGTTTGGGGATACCGGTTTACATTGCCAACCCCAAGTCCATTCCCCAAGTAATGATCTCCATCTTGAAAATCGGCGATGTAACCTTCTCCCAGCAATCTGCCCAAAAGCTGGTTGCGGCCATGAAGGAAAAGGTGCAAGCCATTAAAGAGAGAATCCACGGGAAACCCAGGCCGAGAACGCTTCCCGTCATGGCCCATGACCCATTGATCAGCTCGGGAAAAGGAACCTTTGTCGATGATCTAATACGCCTTGCCGGGGGCGTTAATTGCGCGGAAAAAGCGAAGGGGAAACACCCCCAGTTGAGCCTGGAGGAAGTAATCGCCCAGGACCCCCAGGTCATCATTCTTTCTTCCATGAAATCGAACGATCCTTTGGCGGAACAGAGGCAATGGTGGAGCCGGTGGCCAAAGATCTCGGCTGTGCGCTCCGGCCGGATTTACGTGATCGATGCCGACCTTATTCACCGTCCTTCGCCGCGGATCATTGATGGCCTTGAGGCGGTGGCTAAGGCGATGCACCCGGAAGC
>CAZIDC010000317.1:1762-4225 GCA_964537885.1 uncultured Syntrophaceae bacterium
TGTCCCGCTTCACCTTCAAAAGATGGTTTTTCTGGATGATCTTCCTTTCCGGCTGCCTGGTCGCAACCGGCATGGTGGCGATTTCTCTGGGTGCGGTGGGGATCGAGTTAGGCCAAACCTGGTCGATCCTCCTCCATCGTTTTATTGGCCTTTCGCCAATGGACTTATCCCCCCGGGACTCATCCATCATCCTCGACCTGCGGTTGCCCAGGGTGGCTGCCGGGGCGATTGTCGGGGCAGCCCTTTCCATTGCCGGGGCTGTGCTCCAGGCCCTTTTGCGCAACCCCTTAGCCGATCCTTATGTCCTGGGAATCTCCAGCGGGGCTGCCGTCGGCGCGGTTTTGGCTATCCTCTTTGGCCTGGGCTCGACGATCCTGGGAAGCTATGCCATTCCCGGAGCCGCCTTTACCGGAGCTCTGTTTACCCTGCTTTTTGTTTATTCTCTCGCCCGCGTGCACGGCCGCGTTCCTGCGCATACCATGCTCCTGGCCGGGTTCATTGTCAGTGCTTTCTTCCTGTCCATCATTATGTTTCTCATCTCCGTGACCAGCGATGAGCGGTTGTATAACGTGACCTTCTGGCTGATGGGGAACCTGGAATACATGGCTTCCCAGTCTCTCGGCGCCATTTTTCTCTACCTTCTTGCAGGAAGCGCGGTTCTTTTTTCCTTAGCCAAAGACTTGAATATCATGTCCCTGGGAGAAGAGACGGCCTCGGAGCTGGGCGTTGAGGTGGAACGGGTGAAGAAGACGGCTTTTATCTTTTCCTCCTTGATTACCGGAGCGGTAGTCTCCGTCAGCGGTCTGATCGGCTTTGTCGGGCTGGTCGTTCCCCACTTGGTGCGGATGATCTGGGGGCCGGACCACCGCTTCCTTCTTCCCGCTTCGGCCTTGGTGGGGGCCATGGTCCTGGTAATGGCCGATACGGTTGCGCGAACGGTCTTAGCCCCGTCGGAGATTCCTGTCGGAGTGGTTACGGCTATGGGCGGGGCTCCTTTTTTTATTTATCTCTTAAGGAGAAAAGGGATTGCCGCCGGTCATTAGGATGGAATCGGTCTATTTCCGCTACCCGGGGAGGGAGGTCTTCCGCGACCTAACCCTGGCCCTCGAGGAGGGGGAAGTCCTGGGCCTCATCGGGCCGAACAGCTCCGGCAAGACAACCCTGCTTAGGCTGATGGACGGCCTTCTGCCGCCCCATCGCGGTACGGTTTTTCTGGAAGAAAAAAATCTGCGGGGATTCCCCCGGATTGAAGTTGCCAAACGGGTCGCCGTTGTCCCGCAGGAAATGGAAGTCCCTTTTTCTTTCACCGCGGGAGAGATCGTCCTGATGGGGAGAGCTCCATACCTCGGGCGTTTCGGCTGGGAGAAGCGCCAAGACCTGGATGTCGCCCGCGAAGGCATGGCCTTAACCGACGTTGCCGATCTGGAAAACCGGCCGTTTTTTGAATTGAGTCAGGGGGAAAAACAACGAGTATTGATCGCCAGAGCTCTGGCCCAGGAACCGAGGGTCATCCTCCTCGATGAGCCGACGTCCCATTTGGACATCAACCACCAGGTGGAGATCAATGAGCTGATCCGGAGGTTGAATATGGAGAAGAACCTTACGGTGATGAATATTTCCCATGATTTGAACCTGGCCGCGGAGTATTCCCACCGGATCGTATTACTCCACCGGGGTTTCATCCACTCCATGGGCACCCCCTCGGCCGTGATCACGGAAGAGAACATCCGCCAGGTTTATGAAACAAAAGTGGTGGTTGATAAAAATCCGGTTTCCGGGGCTCCCCGGGTAATCCCGGTCGGGAAAATCAAG
Organism: uncultured Syntrophaceae bacterium; assembly: GCA_964537885.1. Lineage (GTDB taxonomy): Bacteria > Desulfobacterota > SM23-61 > SM23-61 > SM23-61 > CAZIDC01. The sequence goes on from CAZIDC010000317.1 coordinate 3,575, forward strand.
ATGGAAAGGGCCGGCAAACCCCAAACCGTCCATCTCATCTGCGGGGAAGGAAGCGGTGTGGAATCGGCCCGGCGCCTGCTCCTTCGCGGATTCCGGGTTACCCTGGGGGTATTGAATATCGGCGATACGGACCAGAAGATCGGGAAGAGTCTTGGGTTGGCCATGGCCCTGGAGAACCCCTTTTCTCCGATTTCCCCGGAAGCTTACCGGCAGAATATGAAATTAATCGAAGAGGCCAGCCTCATTGTTGTGGAACGATTCCTGATCGGCAAAGGGAACCTGCTTAATCTCAAGGCGGCGGTGGAGGCTCTTCATCTGGGTAAAAGAGTAGTCGTTTTGGAAAATGACCTGGACTATGACTTTACAGATGGGGAGGCCGGAAAATATTACCAGCGTTTGCGAGAGGGGGGGGCTGTGTTCACTCCGGACCACTCCCCAATATTAGAGGAGGTGGAGAAGGCAGGAGGGGCAGGGTGACCCTGCCCTTTGACAACCGGGATCTATAGGTCCCGTATTAAAACTCGGTTGAGAAAGCGGGGTGGGTGCATCCCACCCGGAAATCTGGAAGGTTCAAGGGAAGGTGGTGCGAGTCCACCGCTGCCCCGCAACTGTGAAGGGAACGAAAACCACATGAAGACAGCAATCAGCATT
>CAZIDC010000318.1:0-4223 GCA_964537885.1 uncultured Syntrophaceae bacterium
AGCAATATTTTGTCGCGGTCCGGTTTGATGGGTTTTTCCGGCATGCGCGCCGGATCCAGGATTTTAAATTGTTCCCCTTGCTGTTTCCTTTCAAGGTTCTCGGCCATTTGAGATTGAATCTTCTTATCCATGAGTGACTGATAATTGGCTTTCATAAGATCGTAATCCCTGCTGAGGAGCAACAATTCTTGTTCCCGCTTGGGAGTTTCTTCGATTCTTATCTGGTAGAAATTGATCTGTTTTTTTAATTCCTTTTCTTCCTCCCTCAATCTCTTAGCTTCCAACAATGCTGCGTTGTATTGGTCCGTATATTGGGCCCGGAGCCTCGTGGTGATTGGGTCACGAGCTGGCACCCGAATGGAACTGCCAGGCGCAGCCGTTGTCGCCCGGCGCGCTCTCAAATCTTTTCTCTGGGCTTCTAAGGCATCAACCATGGCCTCTTGTTTCTTTAAGTTTTCCTTGGCTTGGGGCTCCAGATTGGCAATTTTACGTTTGAGGTTGACTACGTCGGGATGCTTCTCCGTGTACTTCGATCGGACGCTTTCCAGTTCCCTTTTAAGGAGGTTCCATTGGGCTACGATTGGGTCCTCGGGAATCCGCTCCCGGCGAACAATTTCTTCAGCGGTGGCAGCCTTTTCCCCTTGAGGTTCACCCGATAGCGGAGACGGCTCGGATTTTTTCAATGATTCTATCTGACTTTGCAGAATGATGGTTCGATCTTCCGCTGATCTGATTCCATCGCTGGTCGTTTTTATTTGCTGCTGCAAGCGTTCCAGGATTCTTAAGTTGGCATCCAATTGCTGAGGCAGTTGGCCCATATTCCGTTGTCTAAATTTTCTAATTTCTTCTTCCTTTTTGGCTAATTGTTCTTCAATCCCGCTGAGCTCCTTAATGAGGAAATTAGAAGTACCCTCGGCTTGCAGCTCCCGGACCTTTAAATTTTCTTCGATGAACAACGAGGCGAGTTTGTTGGTAACCATCATTACATTTCTCGGTTCTTCACCTTCATATGAGACCGTAAAAGCGTTTTGGGCTCGATCGCCTCGAGATCCGGTTTGTATTCCCTTGGCGATGTTGACTTCGACGGCTTTAGCCATTTTTTCAACAACTACTTCCATCGGAGCTTTTTTTCGTAAGTCCGCATAAAGGTTGAATTCCTGGATAACTTTTTCCAGCCTGGTGCGGCTCAAGATTTCCTGGCTGATCGTATTTAATCGATCCATGACGGTAGCCGTTACAGTAGGCCGGACGTAACTTTCCGGCACCGACTGAGCCTGAACGAGAATAAGGGTGGTTGTCTTATAAACTTTCGGCAAAAATTTATAAACCCCGAAAGATATTGCGACGGCACAAATTAGCGGGAGGATGATGTACCACTTGCGGCGCAGGCCGATCTGGACGTAATCATGAATGCCTAAAGGCTTGGGGGTGCTTTCCACGGTTTAACTCCTTAAACAACGCAGAGCGCATAGCGCATAGCGTATTTTATTTAAGATGTTCCTGAAAATTAGTTATTTGCCTACAAAGAAAATTTGCTAACTGCCAAATCTTTAAATCCTGAAACCGAAACCTGATTTCCATCGGTTTTTCCTCATCGCTATGCGCTCTGCGCTTTGCTCTTTGCGGCCTTAGAGGGTTGCGCTTAGGCGAAGTAATACTCTGTTTTCTCTATACTCCACAGTATCGACGTTTGAATCATCTGCTCTGTGGGAAGCGTCGAGGGATAGACTCAACCACCTGAGCACCTGGAAGGAAGCGTTCCCCCGGACACCGTAGATCCAGTCTTCCCGGTCTGAAAGATACTCGGCTCTTTCCAGAGTCCCGGAAACCCCCAAAGTAACTCTCTCGTACAGCCTATGGGTTATGGAAGCGATGGCCCTGTGGTACTTGGTAAACCCCAGGTTTTCGGCGGTAAAATAGTCTTCCCGGTAACCACCCTGGAAGGAGAGGTCAAAGATGGTCCTCTCGGTCCGCTCTGTAAGCCCGACATTGTAAGAGACGCCGTCCGTTTCAATACCGCTCTTCGTATTCTGCCAAAAATATCCCGCCTGGATTCTCCCCGTAAGGGTGGGAGTCAAAGCATGTTCGACGCCAATGCTGGGGTTATTCACCTCGTAATCCGTTGACGGGGGGTCGAAATCCTGCCTGGTGAAGGCATAATCGACGAATATCGACGTCCTGGGATTAAAACGATATGTATAGCGACCCCTGGCCATATGGCCTACAAAATCTGGAGTACGTTCAAAATCGCCGAAGGTAAGGCCATATTCCAATGAGATCCCGTTCCGAATGTTAAGCCAGTAGGTTAGCCTGGGGTTGATATAGTCTTCCCGGCTGTCCTGAATGAGGGGGTTTTGATTCTCGTAGATATTATTCCGATAATTAATGGAGATGCGGTCGTCAGCCCCAAACCGGTAATCAACGGAGGGTTCAAACACGTTGCGGAGGTAGATGGACCTCGCCCTCTGGGTTCCAAGGAGGTACTGCTCTTCCAGTGCCCCGACGGCATATTCGCGTTCCCGGGGCTCTTCAGACCGGATAAAATAATCTCTCAAGCGCAAGGTAAGCCTCCGGTCGTAGGTGTACCATGTATTCAGCGTCCCCTGATGGCTGACGTAATTGTTATCTTCTTCCTTGGCGTAAAAAACCAATCCCAGACGATAATCCAGATCGATTCCCGCCGGGTCTGCCGGAGCCTGGAGAATTTGGCCGGGGGTCGTGACTCTGGCCGGTAGAGTGGAAAATCTTATTCCCGGGTAAACCGTCGTGATGAAATCGCTCTTCCGATCCTCAGGAGCGAGGTAGATGTTGTCGTTGTATTCCTCCTGGACGGTAAGGTGCGGATGGAATTTGGAAAAGAATTCCCCTACATCGGCATTGACAACAGAAGAAAAAATGAAAACAAATACGGCACAGAGCATAGCGCATAGCGCATAGCGGAAAAAACGTAAGGCGTGAGGGCGAATATAAAGCATAGAGCGTAGCGCTGCAATCGCAAGACGCAAGGCGTAAGGCGTAAGAGCGTAAAAACCAATAAGCTTCCGTCCTTTAACCGCCTGGGCCTTAGGATTCATTTGATTTTTTCCCTTTTGCATTTTTCCCCCCCCATTTTTAAGTTTTCCCCTTCTTCCACCATTCCATTACTCCATCTTCCCTACCCCCTACGCCCTTACGGAACTATTATCGTATCGCCCGCTTTTAGAACAAGGTTTCCTTCCGGGGCCTTCCCTTGCACAATATTTTTATAGTTCACGATAATTCTTTTTTCTTTCCCGCCTTCTTTGCGGATGACCAAAATCTTTTTCTGGTCGGCCCATTCCGTAAAACCACCGGCCATCGGAACGATTTGGAGGATGGAAGTTTCACTGCGGAGGCGGTAGACGCCGGGGGACCTTACCTGCCCGGAAACGTAAACTTTATAACTATTAGCCTCCATGACCGTCACGGAAACATTGGGAAGGTCCACAAAAGATTTTAATTTATCGGTAAGGATTTCTTTTAACTGCAAAGGGGTCAACCCGGCTGCCTGGACCTCATCGATGAGCGGCAATGAAATATTTCCGTCCATTCGGACTGGAATGGTCCGAGTTAAGGCCTCTTCCCTCCACACGTGGATGTAAAGGACGTCTTCGGGCCCGATCACATAATCACTGCTGTCGGCGGCTACTTCGGGTTGGACCGTCTTTTTCTCTTGAGAATAAGCAAAAGGGGTAACGAGTAAAATGGCCAGTATCCCCACTGTCCCAAAATAAAAGAAATTTTTCATAATCGATGCTCCGGATTAGTTATTGAGTTATTGGGTCATTGAGTAATTGGGTTATTAAGATTCTTGACCCCTTGAACCCCTTTTATTAACTCGCTCCCATAACCTTGTTGATCAGGTCGGCGGTGTCGGTTCCATCCAAGGGGAAACAGATTTGATCGACTAAAACATCATAGCCTTCATTTTTAAAATCAAAATACTTCACGCTTCCTTCAAAGCGGGATCTGGCGATGTCTCCGGCCGAAATGTCGGCGTAGGGAAGGAGGGCCGCCAGCTTATTTTCTTCTAAGGCCCCAAGGATGTCGCTTTCTCTCAATTCTTCTTTTAACAATTGGGTCAATTTCTCATAACACGTGTTCAGACCTTTCCCGTTATCATGGGTGGCAAGATGGTTAAGCTTTAAAATCAGAATACAAAAGAAATTTTGATATCGTCTGGAACGTTTGACCTCCAGGTCAAG
>CAZIDC010000319.1:0-4208 GCA_964537885.1 uncultured Syntrophaceae bacterium
GCCATCGAAAAATGGGTGCGCATGCGGGAATTTCTTCTGGAAAAAGCAGAGCCAGGACGTTATAAAGAGGCTTTCCAGTGCGGTTCGGGCAAAATCATCTTTTGCATCGATTATAAAGATCATTGCCCTCTTTGCCCTTTCGAGGGCATTTGCTTTGACAACCAGAGCCTTTATTACCAGATCATGCGGCATTTGCAGGTTTATACCTTAGCCGGGGCGCTTCTTCCCCGGGGTCCGCTCATTGAATTAATCGAATCTTACATTCGGGATTTGAATATTTACCGGGAAAAATGGGTTAGAAAGAGCCACTGAACAACATCAGCGGACGATAAACTTCCCTTCGTAAATGTAGTTCATAATCAGGGTGGTTGCCAGGGCAGTGACCTCGATCAGCTTGCGGGATTGGCGGCGCGGGCTGAAGTTGAGGTCCAGTTCTTTGGCCCGGTCGATCAGCTTGTCGACTAACGGCTCCACGGACGCAATGCCTTCCCCGGTCCAATGGGAGATCATCTCCACCAGATGGTGGCGGTTCTTCTCGATGAATCCCCCGGCGGGTATCCGCTTTTCTCCCTTCCCGTTGGTGTTGAAAATCTCCCGCAGAACGTCATCGACATACCCCAGGGCTTTTTCCCGGTACCGCTCCTCGCTCTTGTTATAGTATTCGAGAAGGGTATAGTTGAGGCTTTCTATGGGGTGAATCAACTCGCCGTTGGTAACCAAAGGCTTCTTCGGCCCGATTTTTTCCATGAGCCGGCCCACGAATTTGAGTTTATTTAAAGCTCCCCAGTTTTTGTATTTCTGGCGCCAGTTAGAGCGGGGAGTCAGCCAGACAGCAAACGTCTCGGCGAAATCTTCATCGGGATGCTTCTGAGCATAGATACGGCCGTAATACGACCCCACCTGCTGGTAGAGATGCTTGACATAATCTCTGGATTGAGGGTTAGGGTGAAAATAATCGCGGTAGGGTTCGGTAAAACGTCCAAAGATTTCTTGCCATTCCTCCATCTGGTAGAGGCGGTAGGCATAGTTAAGGGCATGTCCGGCTTCATGGCGCAAAGTCATCATCAGTTCATGCTCGTCTTCCAAATCCCCGTGCATCTCGTCTTCAATCTCAGAGAGGGTGGGATTGGCGTAATAAAAAGGAATGCCGATAGCCGGAACCTTATTGGGGCAACCCCAGGTATCCGTGAGATAGCATTTCGGCTTGAAGGTAATCTCCTTCCGATCCAGTTCGGCGTAAAGCCGGCGGATTAATTTTTCAAGGAAGGCCCCCTCAATTTTCAGATTCAACTCGCTGAGGGGTTTGTTCATCTCCATCAGCTTGGTTTCCCAATTATTCAAGATCTCTTTTGCTTCAGACATGTATGCCGTTTCCTTCAGATCAGAAGAATCTCTTGGTATTGCGGTAAATGTTTAAGATTTTTATAGAGGGCCGGGGAGATTCGGTGAACCCTACTGATTCTTTTCCTTGTCTCGAGCCTATCTAAAAATAGGCAATAAATCGACTCCTGTCAAGGGAAAATATAAAATTTAATATTTAATAATATCAATATGTTATTGGTTTAATTGGAGTAAGCGCTGGCGGATGGGAGGAACGACGAAAAGGGCAACGGCCGTCTTTAAAATATCCCCGGGGATAAAGACCAGAAGGCCAATTTTGATGGTGGTAAAGAAAGAGACGGGTTTATGGATGACATAGTTCAGGTTGAAATGGAGATAAGAAATTCCCAAAAGATAAATCACAGCCTGTCCGAGGAGGAGGGCGATTAAAATGCGGGATGGCCGGAGATTTTTTCCCCTTTCTACAACCTTGCCGATAACATACGCTCCGGCGATAAATCCCACCAGAAAACCAAAAGAAGGCTGCAATACATAGCCGGGTCCACCTCCCTGGGCAAAAATCGGGATTCCAAGGAGCCCGATGACGAGGTAAAGGAGCTGGCTCAACGCTCCCCGGCGACTTCCGAGAATCAAGCCGGCAAACATTACCATAAGGGTCTGCAGGGTCAGGGGAACATGGGGGATGGGGATTTTGATAAATGCTCCAACCGCCGTGAGGGCAGCGAAAAGCGAGATCATGACCAGGTCGTTGACTTTATTCTTCATCTTCCTTTTATCCTGCGAGCGGTGGTTCATCTTACTAAACGATCGGCAAGGTGTCAAATTGCCCTATTGAAAAGTAGGGAAAAGTTATTGTACACTGCATTTACGAAAAGCATTCGGGTTTTACCGGATCGTTCTCAAACAACCCTTCGGATTCCATCTGAAAGGAGGATGATACCATGGGAGAGTTAAAGAGCGCTTTGGATTTGGCCATGGAAAAAAGCGCCAAGATGGGCGGGGAAGAGACCGTTTCTCTTTCCCAGAATCATAAAAGCGAGATTGCCGAGATCCGCAAAGTCTACGCCGCCAAGATTGCCGAGGCTGAGATTCTTGTTCAGGATAAAGAAAAACGAGAAATAGATGTCGACCGGTTAAGGCGGGAAAGAGACCGCAAGATCGAATCGGTCTACCAAAAAGCGAAGGGGAAATAGTCTCAGTGACCGGGATGGGTTTTACAGAAACTATTGGAGGATTTCAATGCCGCAGATGACTGGAGGAAAGGCCGTCGTAGAATCGTTGAAGAGCGAAGGCGTACAAACCGTCTTCGCAGTTCCTGGCGTCCAAATTATGCATATCTTCGATGCCCTTTGTGGGGAGCCGGGAATTCGCCTTATTACCGCCCGGCACGAGCAGACCACGGTCTATATGGCCGATGGGTATGCCCGCGTGGCCGGGAAGCCGGGAGTGGCGCTGGTCGTGCCCGGGCCGGGGGTGCAGAATGCCTCGGCAGCATTGGGTACGGCCTATGCCTGCTCTTCGCCGGTTCTCCTCATTGCCGGTCAGGTGGAAAGTTATAATTTAGGGCAGAATAAAGGAGCTCTCCACGAGATCAATGATCAACTCGACATTGTCAGGCCGGTTACGAAGTGGTGCCAGAGGGTCATGGGCGTCCCGGAAATTCCGGGGGCCATTCACGAGGCCATGCGCCAGATGGAGACGGGCCGGCCGCGTCCAACCGAGGTGGAGATTCCCTGGGACATAATGGGAACAAAATCCGAGGTGGCGCTAATCCTTAGGGAACAGCATCCGCGGTCGAAACCCGATCCGGAAGCGGTGCGCCGGGCCGCTAACCTATTGGTCTCGGCCAAAAAACCCCTCATCTGGGCCGGCGGGGGCGTAATTCTTGGGGATGCTTCACCGGAGCTGGTTGAACTTGCCGAGGCTTTGGGAGCGGCTGTGGCTACAACCCCCGAAGGCAAAGGGGCCATGGCTGAGGATCATCCCCTTGCCCTTGGCGGCGGTTATTATGGATTTGGCGCTGCCCGCTGGGCCATGCCGCAGGCAGACGTGGTCCTGGCTGTAGGGACGCGCTTTTCCGAGGTGATGCGCCCTTTCACGGCCCTGAAACCTCACCAGACGTTGATCCACGTGGATGCCGATCCTTCGGTCATCGGAAAAAGCTATCCGGCAGAAGTGGCCATCGTTGCCCATGCGCAGTCCGCCCTCAAGGCGCTGGTTGAAGAGGTCCGCAAGAAGAAATCCTTGGTGCCCCCCGGGGAACCCTGGCCCCAGGTAGAGTTGATAGATTTTCGCGAAAAACACCGGAGCTGGCTGCGGGAAAAGGCACCGCTGCAAACCGCCATCATCAACACGTTAAGAAAAGAGCTGAGCGATGACGCCATCCTTGTGGCCGGAGTTACCAATATCGGCTACTGGTGCCATCTGGCTTATCAGGCCAAGCGGCCGCGCACTTATCTGACGTCTTCCTATTTTGCCACGCTGGGGTATTCTTTTCCCACGGCCCTGGGCGCCAAAGTGGCCGCACCAGACAAACAGGTCGTGGCCGTTGTTGGGGACGGAGGCTTTCTGTATGCCCTTGCCGAACTGGCCACGGCAGTAAGATATGGGATCAACCTAATTACCGTTGTATTCACGGATAATGCTTTCGGGTCTACTAAAAGCGATCAGCAGGTAAATTTCCAGGGAAGGATCTTTGGCACGGAATTGAACAACCCGGATTTTGCCAGGCTGGCCGAGTTATTCGGAGCCGAGGGCCTGAAGGCCGAGCCTGAACATTTGGGGAAAGCGCTGGCCGAGGCCCTGGAGGCGCAAAAACCGACGGTGATCGAGGTACCCATCCCCACCCTGATCCCGCCCTTCCAGAT
>CAZIDC010000320.1:0-4177 GCA_964537885.1 uncultured Syntrophaceae bacterium
CATGCCCCTGTACAAAACCCCGGCCATTATCCTCCGCTCGATCCCTTACGGTGAAGCGGATAAGATCGTTACGCTTTACACGCGCGATTGCGGCAAGATTAAAGGATTCGCCAAAGGCGCCAAGCGGTCCCGCAAACGTTTTGGCAACTCGCTGGAAATCTGTTCTTATATTAACGCTTCTTTCTTCGAAAAAGAGAATGCGGATCTCGTTCGTTTGAATCACTGCGATCTGATTCGCTCTTTTGCCGGCCTGCGGGAAGACATTCATAAACTGGCCTGGGCCAGCTACTTCATCGAATTGGTCAACGAAATGACCGCCGAAAGGATCAAAAACATAGCTCTCTTTAACCTTCTAATTTTTTCCCTCGAGGCCATCGACCTCGGCGCGCTTAAGGAAGAAATCCAGCGGATCTTCGAAGTCCGCCTTCTTTCTCGCCTCGGGTATCAGCCCCGACTCGACCACTGCCCCAAGTGCCAACGGGGGCTTGCGGGAGACCAGTTTTTTTTCAGTGTCCGGGAAGGGGGGATCCTCTGTCCCGTTTGCGCGGCCCATCTCCCCGGTCTGGTCCCTCTCTCCCTTGGAACCATTAAGACCCTCCTGCTCGCCCAAACGATCCCCCTCGAAAAAGTGGGGCGCATCTCTTTTTCCTCCCAATCTTTGAGAGAAAGCCAGGTTATCCTATCTCTCTTTCTCCAGCAATACCTAAGGAAAGAGCTGAAATCGAAAAAATTTCTCGAAGAAATTACTAACCCCTCCAGCCCCTGAGTTTTTTGGGGCTCAGCTTCTTTTCCTTTCCCAACCCCGGTTTTTTACCTTGACTTTTCTCCTCGCCGGATGTTAAAAATTTCTCTCTATGGAATACATTGGCCAATCCCAAAAAGATCTTCAAGGTTTTTAAGGCAATGACTTTTCAGGACTTGATAATGGCTCTGCAGAAATTCTGGACCGACCGCGGCTGTATCCTGCAGCAACCTTATGATACGGAAGTGGGAGCGGGGACATTCAACCCGGCAACCTTTTTGCGGGTCCTCGGGCCGGAACCCTGGAAAGTTGCCTATGTCGAGCCTTCCCGCCGGCCCACGGACGGGCGGTACGGAGAAAACCCCAACCGCCTTCAGCATTATTACCAATTTCAGGTCGTCCTGAAGCCTTCTCCCTTGGAAATCCAGGACATCTACCTGGAAAGTTTAAAATCGTTTGGCGTCGAACCCTTGGAGCATGACATTCGTTTCGTCGAAGACGACTGGGAGTCTCCCACTCTGGGAGCCTGGGGTTTGGGATGGGAAGTCTGGCTCGACGGCATGGAAATCACCCAGTTCACCTATTTCCAGCAAGCCGGCGGTATCGACCTCAAGCCCATTTCCGTGGAAATTACTTACGGGATCGAAAGGATCGCCATGTACCTCCAGGGGATCGACAACGTTTACGACCTGGAGTGGACGAAGGGGATCAAATACGGCGATGTGCACCACCGGAGCGAAGTGGAGTTCTCGGTCTATAACTTTGAAGAAGCCGATGTATCCATGCTATTCGAGCTCTTCAACATGTTCGAAAAAGAATCGATGCGCCTGCATGAAAAGGGTCTGGTGCTCCCGGAGTATGATTACTGTTTAAAGTGCTCCCACACCTTTAACCTTCTGGATGCCCGGGGGGCGATCAGCGTCACCGAGCGCACCCAGTACATCGCCCGCGTACGCAACCTGGCCCGCCTTGCGGCCGAAACTTATTGCCGGCAGCGTGAATCCATGGGTTTTCCGCTATTGAAAAAGAATTCGACTTGACTCTTTTAAATATATTTTTTTTGGACACAGATGGACACAGATTTTCAGGATAGGCCTTGCTTAAAAATCAACAAAAAGCATCAATCTTTTGCGACTTTGCAGGGGTTTAGGATATTTTCCCCTTTTAGCTTAATTATTGGCGAGGATCTGTACCACTAACGTGCACAATCTTTAAATTTTACTAAGCAAATTTGAAAATCACCCCCTCACCCTGCCCTCTCCCCCCTTGGCGGGAGAGGATGAAGGTGAGGGGGGCCGATAGATTTTGGTTGCGGCTATGCCGCGCTGTGAAAATCTGTGTCCGAAAGTATTGGGGTTTTCGTGTCTGAACTGCTACTGGAAATTGGAACCGAAGAGATCCCTTCGGGATTCATCCCCAGAGCTCTGGAAGAAATGAAGAGCCTCCTGAGCAAGGAATTTCAAGGGCAACGCCTTGTCTACAAAGAGATCAAGGCCATGGGAACTCCCCGGCGGCTGGTGCTCTTCGCCAGCGGTGTCGCTGCCGCCCAGGAAGGGCGCCTTCTGGAAATTATGGGTCCGGCCAAGCGCATAGCTTTTGACAAGCAGGGCCAGCCCTCCAAGGCTGCTCTGGGCTTTGCCAGAAGTCAGGGCCTCCCGCTGGAAGCATTGACGACCGTAAGGACGGAGAAGGGGGAATACCTATGCGCCCGCAAAGAAGAGAAGGGCGAAGAAACGATTCAACTTCTTCCGTCCCTTCTTGGCCGGCTCCTGGCCTCCATCCCTTTTCCAAAATCCATGCGCTGGATGGATCTGGAAAATTCTTTCGCCCGTCCTATTCATTGGATCCTGTGCCTCTTCGACGGCAAAATCGTTCCCTTCCAGGTGGGCAATATAACTGCCAGTAACCTTTCCCGGGGCCACCGCTTTATGGCCCCCGGCTCTTTCCAGGTGAAAGATCCTGCGGATTACATCCGCAGGCTGAAAAACTCTTTCGTAATCGTCAACCCGGAGGAGCGGAAAGAACTCATCCTCGCCGAGGTAAACAAGGCAGCCGGTGAAGTCTCCGGCTGCATCCTGCCGGATGAAGACCTTCTGGAAACGGTAACTTTCCTTGTGGAATACCCCGTGCCCATCCGGGGAAATTTTTCCAAAGATTTTCTTTCTCTCCCCCGGGAGGTTCTTATCAGTGCCATGCGGGAGCATCAGCGGTACTTTTCGGTCGGCAATGAGAAGGGAGATCTCTTGCCGTTTTTCATAACCATCTCCAACACCAAACCCAGAGATCCGAATGTCGTAACTCGCGGGAATGAACGTGTCCTCCACGCCCGTCTGTCCGACGCCAAATTTTTCTTTACGGAAGACCAGAAAACCCCCTTGATTCAGCGTTTGGAAGGACTGAAGAAAGTGGTCTACCACTCCAAGCTGGGCACTTCCTACGAAAAGGTCGGGCGCATATCCGGCTTGGCCGATTATCTCGCCCAGCGGATTGACCCATCCCTTGGGGAGACGGTAAACCGGGCTTCTCTCCTCTGCAAGGGAGATTTAATTACGGGGATGGTCGGGGAATTCCCCAACCTCCAGGGGATTATGGGAAGTATTTATGCCAGCCTCGGGGGGGAGAAAGAAGAAGTGGCCCGGGCCATTTACGAACATTACCTGCCGGTTGCGGCCGGTGGGCTCCTTCCCTCTTCTCATCCCGGGGCTATCCTCAGCATCGCTGACAAGCTGGATACGATCGTTGGATGTTTCGGGGTGGGATTAATCCCCACCGGCACGGCCGATCCTTACGCCCTCAGACGGCAGACTCTTGGCGTAATTCATATCATCCTGGATAAACAATACCTTCTTTCCCTCAGCCATCTTCTCGATCAAAGCCTTAACCTCCTTGCGGGGAAAATTGAACGCCCACTCAAAGAGATCAAAGAGAACGTTCTTGAGTTCTTCAAGGGTCGGCTGCAAAACCTCCTAAACTCGAAAGGCCTTTCTCCCGATGCTGTGGAAGCTGCTCTGGCCGTAGGCTTCGATGACCTCGTGGATCTGCAGGAAAGGGCCAAGGCCCTCCAGGGATTGAAGAGTGAACCAGACTTCGAGCCCCTGGCCATTGCTTTCAAGAGAGTGGTAAATATCTCCAAATCCTTTGCCGCAGGGAAAGTGGATTCCCACCTCTTCGAGAGCCCCGTCGAGGGGCAGCTTTTCGAAGCCTTGCAAACGGTTGGCCAGAAAGCCAAGGAAAAGATCGATCGCCGAGACTACCCCCTCGCCCTGAAAGATCTCTCCTTGCTGCGTACCCCCGTGGATGATTTCTTTAATAGCGTGCTGGTCATGGCCGAAAATGAAAAGGTTAAAACCAATCGGCTGTCTCTTCTCAGCCATATTGCCCAGCTTTTCTTTAAAATCGGGGACTTTTCTAAAATTTCCACAACTTCCCTGCTTC
>CAZIDC010000321.1:0-4169 GCA_964537885.1 uncultured Syntrophaceae bacterium
CTAAATAATTTCAATCTAAGCCCGTTCACCCTGAGCCTGTCGAAGGGTAAATTACGGACTTTTGCAAGAAGCTTTAAAGTATGGGGAGAAATAAAATTTGGAACGCTGCCATATACTACGAATTCCCAGGCAAAGATTAAAAAAGGGGTGAGTTGGAAAAAGATGTTGACAAAAGGCTGTCTTTGTTATAAACCCAACATCATTCCTGTAACCGTTATCCCTTTCTAAACGCTTTTTCTACGACCTCGTATGTTGCGGGCTTTGAGCCCGGAAAAATAATGTCCCGCCAATATGATTGGCGGGACACTTCCAAGGAGGTAGCTATGGGATTCAAAAGTAAAGGATGGGTGGTAATTTTGGCGCTCCTTTCGGTGGCCGTCTGGAGTTCTCCCGCAATCGCTCAGACAATCTTAAAGATGGGCACGCAGTTTGCTACCAAGTCCATCTCCACCTTGGCCATGGAGAAATATGCCGACTATGTTAAAGAGAAGACCAACGGTAAATACACCGTGCGCATTTTCCCGGGTGGGCAATTAGGCCCGGACCGGGAGACGCAGCAGTCGCTAAAGATGGGAACCCTTGAATTCCTTCACGCCACCAATAACGCCCCCACTTTGATGAAAGAGGGAAAGAACTTCGAAGCCACGGCTGCTCCCTACGTTTTCCGCAGCCAGGAAGAATACCGTAAATTTCTCCAAACGCCACTCCACCATGAGATGGCCGCCGCCCTGGAAGCGGGCGGGTCCAAGTTAGTGGGTTATGTCGGCGACCGCCCTCCCCGCGCGTTGACTACCACCAACACCCCGGTACGGGTGCCGGCCGACATGAAGGGATTGAAAATTCGCGTTCCGGGAATGAAGGCTCTCATGGCCTTCTTCCAGGAAGTCGGATCGAATCCTACTCCCATGCCTTACACCGAGCTTTTTACGGCCCTCAAGACGGGAATCGTGGTGGGCCAGGATAACGGGATTGACAACGTAGAGTCAAGCGGGTTTTACGAAGTCCAAAAATACTACATGAAATTGGATCACGCCCGCGGGGTCTACATGCTTTACGCCAGCGTACCCAAATGGAAAAGCTGGCCTGACAGCTTAAAGAAGATCCTCGAAGAAGGGTGTAAAGTGGCCGCCGAGCACAACAATCGGCTCCTCGATGAATATGAGAAGGTGGCTTTTAAACGGCTGCAGGAAAAAGGCATGGTTGTTCTCGACGTCGATCAGCGCGCCTTCGAGGAAATCGGGAAAAGAGTCTGGACGAAGTTTGACGGAGACCTCTGGGATAAGGGATTTATGACCCGGGTGCAGGCCACGCTGGAGCAAATCAGAAAATCTAAATAATCCCCGGAAGGAGATCTTCCCATGAAGTTCTGGAAGGTGATAGACTGGATTGTGGACTCCCTGGCCGCCGCTTTCCTCCTGGCCACATCTTTTGTCCTGGCCCTGCAGGTCATCTTTCGTTACCTCCTGAACCGGCCATTGGCCTGGCCTCTGGAGGTTTCCCTCTTTTGCTTTGTATGGTTGGTCTGGATGGGTGGGGTTGGGGGCATGCGCGAGGAGAAACAGATCCGGATCGAATTCGCGGAAAAGTACCTTCCCCTTTCCATCCAGCGAATTCTAATCCCGGCGAATACGATTTTTTCCCTGATCTTTCTTGGGTTCATCATTTACTACGGCGTTCAAGTAGCCGAATCCCAGATGACCGCAGTGTTCGACATCCTTCCTTTCTCGCGGGGAGTTCTCTATGCCATTGCTCCGCTGGGCGGAAGCCTGATGTTTATCAGCTTGGTAAGAGTACTCATCCGCCAAATTAATCGGTATTTCCCGCGGCCGGAACTCCTCAAGGAAAGGAAGGGCTGAATGGACCTTTTCCTCCTCTTCGGGGGTCTCGTGGCCCTCATGCTCATTGGCGTTCCCATTACCTTTGCCATGGGGCTCTCCGCCTTGTTCTTCCTCTTCGTTTCCGGCCAGACGGACATGTTGATCATGATCCCCAACCGCATGGTGTTAGCCTTAGACAGCTACGGGTTGATGGCCATCCCCTTCTTTTATCTCGCCGGCTCCCTCATGTTAATCGGCGGGCTTACCCAGCGACTGGTGACTTTCTCCCGGTCGATTATCGGGCATGTGACCGGCGGCCTCTCCTTAGTGAATGTCGTGGCCAGTATGATTTTTGCCGGAGTCTCCGGGTCCTGCGTTGCGGATGCCTCGGCCATTGGCGGGGTGCTCATCCCGGCCATGAAAAAAGCAAGATACCCGGCGGATTTTTCGGCGGCCCTGACCGGAGCGGCGGCGACTTGCGGCCATATCATCCCTCCCAGCATCCCCATGATTCTGATCGGGGTCATGCAGGAAATGCCCATAGGAAAACTCTTCCTGGCCGGGGCCATACCCGGTCTTCTCCTGGGTTTCTCCCTCATGGGTACGGCCTATATCATCAGCCACCGCCGGGATTACCCGAAAGAGGAAAGACAGGCCACTTTCAGGGAGATGGGCCGGGCCTTCCTCGACGGTTTTCTGACCCTGATCATGCCGGCCATCGTGGTAGGAGGGATTATCTTCGGCGTAGTCACCATCACGGAGACGGGCGTCCTGGCCTGCATCTATGCCTTGATCCTGGGGTTCATCTACCGGGAGATACGCCTGGATAACTTCTGGAGGATGGCCAAAGAAACCTCCAAAGGGGTTGCTAATCTCCTGTTTATCCTTGCTTCCGCGGGTTTTTTCGGCTATGTGGTGATGAATACGGGGGTAGGGGAAAAGCTGGTGGAGTTGATCCTTTCCATCAGTACCAACAAATTCATGGTCCTCACCTTATTGGTGGTCTTCCTCCTGATCATCGGGTGCGGCCTGGACGTACTGGCCATCATCTTTATCTTCGTTCCTGTTATGTACCCCCTGGCGGACAAAGTGGGAATCGATCCTTATCATTATTCCGCTGTATTTGTACTTTCCCTGGGCGTCGCCCTGCTTACTCCCCCCGTGGGGATCTTGCTTTATTTAGTTTCAGACATGGCCGAAGCTCCCTTAGTGCGGGTGATTAAAGAACTGGTCCCTTTCATCCTGGTGGAGGTTGCGGTGCTCCTGCTGGTTACTTATGTCCCCGTCCTCTCCACCTGGCTGCCCAACCTGCTATCGAAATAAAAAAGGGATAGCTTTAAGAGGTTGTCAAATCCTTGAATTGAGGAGTTAACGAATGAACCGAATGATACGAAGATCCACATTAATCCTGCCGGTAAACATCCCCCGGTTTGTTGAAAAAGCCTATCAGCGCGGGGCGGATGCCATCCTGCTGGACCTGGAGGATGCCGTGCCTCCGGCGGAGAAAGCCAACGCCCGCAAACTGATCAAGGACTCCATCCCCGTGGCGGCCCGGGGCGGGGCCGAAGTTGGGGTACGGATCAACAAGGATGCATCCCTGCTATCCCTGGATGTGGAAGCTTCCGTCTACCCGGGGATGGATTGCATCACCCTTCCCAAGACCGAGTCGGCAGAGGAAGTGCGCAACCTGGAGGCCTTAGTGGAAAAACTGGAGCGGGCGCGGGGAATCAAGCCGGGCCATATTCAGTTCTCCATTCTGATCGAGAGCCCGCGGGGCCTGCTAAAAGCCCAGGAGATTGCCACTTCCAGCCCCCGGATTGAGTCCATGACGATCGGCATGGAAGATTATTGCCTGGAACTGGGAGTGGAACCTTCCCCTGATGGATTGGAGATTTTTTATCCCGTCTCCAAGGTAGTGACGGTCTGCAAGGCGGCCGGGATCAGACCCATGGGTCTGCTGGGCAGTATAGCCGGGTTTCGCGACCTGCCGGCGTTTGAACAGGCAGCCAGCAGAGCGCGCCAGGTGGGATGCGAGGGAGCTTCCTGCATCCATCCCGATCAGGTGGCGGTTCTTAACCGGGTCTTCTCTCCACCCCCGGAAAAGGTGGAGTACGCGCGGCGCGCCGTGCAAGCTTTTGAAGAGGGAGTGCGACAGGGAACGGCTTCGGTGAATATGGACGGGAAGATGGTGGATATTCCGGTTTATAACCGGTCCAGACTGATTCTCCAGCGGGCCGAGGCGATTGCTGCCGTGGAACGGAGGAAAGCCGAGGCGCTGGCGCGTTTGGGATAAAAAAGGGTTCAAGGATTCGAGTGCAATATTGAATATTTGAATTTCCTTCCCCTTGGATC
>CAZIDC010000322.1:0-4150 GCA_964537885.1 uncultured Syntrophaceae bacterium
GTCGAGGTCATGATCGGCGACGATGAACTGAAGGCCCCTGTCGCCCTGAGAAAATACAAGGAGATGGTCGATGGCGAAGGGATAAGGGTAATCGGCGGCACGCTCTCGGGAGGGATCTCCGTGGCGGTCAACGAGTGGGCCTGCAAAAACAAAGTTCTCTATATGGCTTATTGCTGGACCAGCATGCCTTTAGGGAAAGAATTCTGCGGGTATGGCTTTGTCTCCGGCATGATTCCCTATCAGGGCGGGGTGGCCACGGCGAGATACGCCTTCCAGAATTTGGGGAAATCCTGGATGATCATAACTCAGGATTACCGTTTCGGACATGATCAACTGGCAGCCTGGATGGTAACCAGTGAGAAGATGGGCGGCAAGTTCCTGGGTAACATCTACTCCCCTATGGGGCAAGTGGATTACTCGGCCCATATTCCGCGAATTGTGGCTACGAATCCTGAAATTTTGGTCTTCAATGTATACGGGCAGTCCATGGATGCCTTTATCAAACAGATCGGTGAAGCCGGCCTGCACACCAAGAAAATGAAATTCATCACCCCCAAGAGCCACCTTACCACCATAAAGGGGGTCGGGGCCGTTTACAACGAAAACTTTTATGGTGCCCATTCGTTCTATTGGACGCTGCAGGATAAGTTTCCCAAGGCTAAAAAGTTCGTAGAAGCCTACGGAAAAAAGTATGGTGTGCCTCCCTCCCAGGATTCCGAAGGCGGTTACACCGGAACTCGATCCCTTCTCGAAGCCATGAACGTTGCCAAAACAACTACGGATGTGGACAAGCTCATCAAGACCTTGAAAGGTTTCAAGATGGACTACAACAAGGGCCCCGAAGAATATCGGGCCTGCGACCACATGCGGGCCACCAGCATGGTCATCGTTCGCGGAATCGGGGCCAAGGCCTCGGGATGGAACTACGGGGATGTCGTGGCCGAACTCCCCTCGACCGAAACCCTGGAAAGCTGCGAGAACAACAGGAAAGACGTTCCCTATGGAAATGTCAAGCTTCCGGGCAAATAATGAATCAACGAAGAGGCTTGGGGTTTCCCCAAGCCTCTCAAGCTGGTAAGGAAAAACCATGGAACTGACTTGGAACCTCATCGTCACGCAAATTCTCTTCGGTCTCGCCCTCGGAGCGGTTTATATTTTGATGGCCTGCGGGCTGACGATCATCTTCGGTCTCCTGGACGTGGTTAACTTTGCCCACGGAACGTTTTACATGCTTGGGGCTTTTGCCGCCTTTGTAACCATTTCCCTTTTTGGAAACTTCTGGCTCGGGTTGGCTTTTGCGGTTATCATCGTGGGCCTGATCGGGTGGATCACGGAATCGTACTTGATCAAGCCCTTGTATGGAAAAGATCCGCTTTACCCCCTGATGCTGACCTTCGGTTTTTCCGTGGCGGTTACAGACCTGATGCGGGCGATTTTTGGGACGATCGGAAAGATTATTCCCCTTCCGAAAATCTTCGCCGGGTCTCTGATGTGGGAAGGGGTTTTTCTTCCTAAGTACCGGGTATTCATCATTTTCCTGACGTTGGCGGTTTTGATCTTTCTCTGGTACTTCTTGAAGAAGACGAATTTGGGAATGATCATTCGCGCCGCCACCCGGGACAGCCTCATGGTCCGCACCCTCGGAATCAACGTTCCACGAATATGGACCTTCGGATTTGCCCTGGGGGTTGGGCTGGCGGGGCTGGCCGGAGCGGTGAATTCCACCATTCTTCCGGCCCTTCCCGACATGGGCGTGGAGATGACTATAGAATGTTTCGTAGTGGTGGTCATCGGCGGACTGGGAAGCCTGGGAGGGGCAATTCTGGGCGGGTTGATCATCGGACAGGTCATCAGCTTTGTTTCCCTCCTGGCCAGCGACTGGTCCAACGTGGCGATTTTCTTGACCATGCTCTGCATTCTCTTAGTCCGGACCCGCGGCCTCTTCGGGGAAGCCGGTCGATTATAAAATTCAAAAAGATCAGGTGCGGATAAAATGAAAGCCAACAAGAATACAAATGCCGGTTCCAAAACCGGCAGCCGGACTATCTGGATCACTCTTCTGGTGTTTTTGGTGGCGCCCCATATCATCTCCATTCCCTTGATGACGGAGATCATGATCTTCGGTCTTTTTGCCCTCGGGTTCAACCTCCTCTTGGGCCATACCGGAATCCTGTCCTTCGGTCATGCCGCCTATTTCGGGGTGGGTTGTTATGGGTGTGGAATGGCCATCCGTTATTTCGGGGTGTCGGTTTGGGCGGGTCTTTTGGTAAGCTTGATTCTGGGGGCGACCTTGGCGGCCGTCATCGGAGCGCTGGCCATCAAAAAGCGGGGGGTCTATTTTGCCATGATTTCCATGGCGGTAGCCCAAATGTTCTATTTTTTGGCCCTGTCCCCTTTGAAAAAATGGACGGGGGGGGAGGACGGATTGAAATTTATCCCCCCCCTTAGCCTGAAAATCCCTTTTTTCGTGGATCTCCAAAGTCCTATTCCTCTCTACTATTTCGTTTATTTCGTCGTCGGGATTTCGATTCTGATCATTTGGCGGATCCTGAATTCGCCATTCGGTCGTCTCCTTCAGGCGATCCGGGAAAATGAGACCAGGACGATTGCTTCAGGATACAATGTCACCATGGCCAAATTCTTCTCCCTGGTTTTTTCCGGTCTTTTTTCCGCTCTCGCCGGAGGGTTATTTTTCGTCTACCTGGGGTACGGGCCGCTGCAGACCCTTTTCTGGCTCACTTCAGGGACCATTTTGCTCATGACCATCCTGGGCGGGATGCATACTTTCATTGGGCCGGTGGTGGGGGTGGCCGCCTTCCTTTACCTCCAGAATAAGTTCAGCTGGGTCATGGAACAGTGGGAGCTGGTGGTCGGGATCCTGTTCATGGCCCTGATCCTGATTTTCCCGGAGGGGATCGTGGGGACGATCAAAACAAAATATCTGGCCCGCAAGACCGCCGTTCAGGAAGTCGAAGAAGCGGATTAAGGAAAAGGATGAAACCCATGGCCTATCTGGAAACCAGGAATCTCTGCAAATATTTTGGAGGCTTGAAAGCTGTCGATCAGGTGAATTTCGAGGTGGAGGAAGGTCAACTGAAGTCGATCATCGGCCCCAACGGAGCAGGAAAGACGACCCTGTTCAATCTTCTTTGCGGTCTTTATGAACCCACGGCCGGTGAGATCTTCTTCCAGGGGAAAGACATCACGAAGAAGAGAATGAACCAGACTTCCCAGTTAGGGATTACCAAAACTTTTCAGATTACCCATATCTTTCCCCGCCTCTCGGTCTTTGAAAATGTCCGTATCTCGGCTCAATCCCGCAAGACTTCTTTCAATTTCTGGAAAAGGGCAGACTCCCTGGAGGAGATCAACGAAAAGACCCGAAAGATCCTGGGGAGGGTCCAATTGTTGGATTCTCAGCATCGGCTGGCATCGGTCCTTTCCCACGGCGAAAGGAAGTACCTCGAAATCGGCATCGCCCTGGCCACGGATCCCAAGCTTCTCCTCCTGGATGAGCCGACCGCAGGCATGAGTCCGGCGGAGACGGTTCTGGCCATGAATCTGATCCGGAACCTCCGTGACGAACTGAACCTGACCATCCTTCTGGTCGAGCATGATATGAACGTGGTCATGAACATATCCGACGAAGTTTTCTGCTTAAACGAGGGAAAAGAACTGGCCTGCGGGACTCCAGAATCGATCAGCGCCAATTCTTCGGTCCAGAAGGTCTATTTGGGGGGAACGAAGGCATGTTAGCCATCGAAAACATTAACACGTACTATGGAACCAGTCATATCCTGCATAACGTTTCGCTGGACGTGCAGGATGGGGAAATCGTAGTTCTTCTGGGCCGCAACGGCGTGGGGAAGACGACCACCTTGAAAACGATCATGGGGATTCAGCCCTGCCGGACCGGCAAGATCACCTTCGATGGGAAGAACATCACCGGCCACCCTCCTGATGAGATAGCCCGCCGGGGGATCTCCCTGGTTCCCGAAGATCGGCGGATAATTCCCAACCTGACCGTATTCGAAAACCTGAAATTAGGAATGCTTGTCCGCATGAAAAGGGAAAAGGTCGACATGCAGCAAGTTCTCGAGACGGTTTTTCACTATTTCCCCCGGCTCAAAGAGCGACTGAGCCAAATGGG
>CAZIDC010000323.1:0-4144 GCA_964537885.1 uncultured Syntrophaceae bacterium
ATTCCCATCGTCGATTATACAGCCAGGATCGTGGGCAAAATCCTGCAAAATATGGATTGATCGATGAGAGGCAAAGGCAGCAAAAGGAATTGGAGCGGGAGAGGAGATAGTCATTTGAGCGAAAAGAATAAAAAAAATAAGGGAGAGGATAAATCCTCGAAGGAAGGCGTCATCGAGGTAAAAATCGAAGAGGGGGAGCAGGAAGAATCACGCCCGGAGAGAGTGGAAGAACCCACACCGGCAGAGGGAAAAGGGGACCTAACTCTGCTGAAAAAACTTCAGGTTCAACTCGAAGAAAAAACCAAAGAAGCCGAGGAAAAAACCGATCAATGGCTGCGTTTACGGGCGGAACTGGAGAATTTCAAGAAACGGGTGCAGAAGGAAAAATCCGACCTGATCAAGTTCGGCAATGAGAGCCTGCTAAAGGCGATGTTGCCCACTCTGGACAACCTGGCGCGGGCGGTTGATCATGGGAGAAGCGCCAAGGAAAACTCTTCCCTTCTGGAGGGGGTGGAGATCACTCAGAAACAGTTTTTCAGTATCCTCGAAAAATTCGGTGTGAAACCGATTCAAGCCGTAGGGGCGATCTTTGATCCGGAAAAACACGAAGCAATCTCCCAACAGGAGAGCGATCAGGAACCCAGCCGGGTAATAGCCGAAGTTGAAAAGGGGTATTTTTTTCACGACCGGCTCCTTCGGCCGGCCAAGGTCATCGTCTCCAAAGCCAAGGCCGAGTAGAACGACAGAAAGAGCTGAATGTTCAAACCGGACTATTACGACCTCCTGGGGATTGACTGCTCGGCCACCAAGGAGGAGATTAAGAAGGCTTATCGCCGCCTCGCCCACCAGTTTCATCCTGATAAAAATCCTGGAAATTCCTCTGCCGAAGAGCATTTTAAACGGATCACCGAGGCCTATGAAGTGCTGCAGGACTCGCAAAAAAAGGCCGCCTACGACCGGCAGGGCGCTTCCCTGGGACGCCGAGGCTACGAAGGATTTCGGGAACCCGGGGGCTTCTCTTCGGAGAAGGACATTTTTGATGACTTCCTTGGGGAAGTTTTTGGAGAATTCTTTAGAACCGGAAAGTCCCAGTCCAAAAGGAAGAGCGGGGTTGACCTTCATTACAACCTCGAGGTCTCCTTGGAAGAAGCGGCCTTCGGGGCGGAGAGAGAAATTCGCTATCCCCGCCTGGCGGCTTGCCCGACGTGCCTGGGAAGCCGTCGGTTTCCCGGGACAAGACCAGCAACCTGCCCGGCTTGTAAAGGGTTTGGCTTTCTTCGGACCCAGCGGGGTTTTTTTCTTACCGAAACAACCTGCCATCGCTGTCAAGGTGCAGGACAAATAATCTCCCATCCCTGTTCAAGGTGTCAGGGAACGGGTTTCTTGAAAATGAGCCGGGTTCTCCGGATGGATATTCCGCCGGGGGTGGACACCGATACTCGCCTGCGCGTCAAAGGGCATGGAGAAATGGGAAAGTTCGGCGGCCCGCCCGGAGATCTCTATGTTGTCATTGCGATAAAGAAACATCCGATCTTCAGCCGATCGGGGAAAGACCTGCGCTGCGAGGTTCCCCTCTCCCTTTTACAGGCGGTTCAGGGAGGCGAGGTCGAAGTCCCGATTCTTGGGGGGACGGCGCGGATGAAAATACCGGCGGGCACTCCTCCGGGGAAAGTCCTGATTTTGAAGGGTCAAGGGATGCCTGCTTCCCAGGGAGTGGGTCGCGGCGATTTAAGAATTACGGTGAGGGTAGATATCCCCCGTAAACCGACCAAGCGCCAGCAGGAGTGGCTGGAAGAATTAAACCGTCTGAACGCGGGCGGCTAATCCCCCTGCGGCACGTCCGGGGAAGGTGTTTTCCCCTTTTTCCCAAAAAACTTGGCCATCCAGATGGACCCTTCATACATGGCCAGCAGCGGTCCGGCCAAGAGGAGTTGGGAGACCGGGTCCGGAGGGGTAAGAACGGCGGCAGCGACAAAGATGGCCAGGATGGCGTACTTGCGGTTGCGGGCCAGGACCGGGGCGGATACCACGCCCATGCGCGCGAGAAAGAGAATCAAGGCCGGCCATTGGAACAACAGGCCAAAGGCCAAGAGAAGTTTGATGGTAAAGGTGAGATATTCCCGAATGGCCGGGAGCGGGCGGATATCCTCGGTGGCGAAGCTAAGGAAGAAACGGAAGATTACCGGAAAGACGATGAAGTAACAAAAGAGGGCGCCGGCCAGGAAGAAGAAGGAAGAGACAAAGAGATAGGGAAGGATATATTTCTTTTCCCGTTCATAAAGCCCGGGGGAGACGAAAGCCCAAAGCTGGTAGAGGATAAAGGGCGCCGAAAGAAAGATCCCCGCCAAGAAAGCCGCCTTAAAATAGGTGAAGAAAGCTTCGGGAACGGCGGTGAAGACCAGCGAGCTTCCTTGGGGAAGTGTCTGAACGAGGGGGCGCATCAGCCATTCGACGATTTGTTTGATGAAAGCATAGGAGATGGCGAAGGCGACTCCGATGATCAGAAAAGAATGGATCAGCCTCTTACGCAGCTCTTCGAGGTGAGCGGTCAGAGGAAGCTTCTTATCGGTCATCTTAGGCGGATTCCTTTGTTCTGGCAGGTTGGCTTTCTTCCTTTGGCAAAGGAGTGTTCTGTCCAATAGCGGATGGGGGTGAAGGAAGGCCGCTTGTAAGATCGTCGGTAAAGGGGGTGGGCTCCGCAGGGGAGTCGGCGGAAAGGGCTGGCGGTTCGAGTGGGGGTGGATTTTCTTCGGAAGTAGGCTGGGTTTCGGCCTGGGAGGCTACTTCGGGGTTGTAGGTCTCCTCCTTATCCAGGTCAATTTTTATGTCATTCTCAATCCCCGACTTGAAGTCGTCCGTTGCCTTTTTGAATTCCGCCATTCCCTTCCCCAGCGATTTGGCCAGGTCGGGAAGCTTCTTGGGACCGAAAACAATCAGGGCAACGATCAGAATAATGATTAACTCGGGGAGACCAATGCCAAACATCTTAAGCCCACCTTTTATTAAACAATAGAGACTTTTCCCGGGAGTGTCAAGGGTAAAAGAAGCGGTCACCGGTCAGCTTCCCGTAAAACCATAAGTCATTAAAGGGTGTTCCTGAAAGCTGGCGGCTGACAGCTATTTTAAGAAATTCTTGACAGGGATGCAGAATTGCCTTAAAAACGAAGGGATGAGTTGGGAAACGAAGAAAGGGGGAATGGGCCAATGGGTATTTTGCTGAGGAGTGAATTTCAGGGAATTCCCCTAGTGCACCGGGGCAAGGTGCGGGATATTTACGACCTGGGGAAGTATCTTCTGATCGTGGCCACGGATCGGATCTCCGCCTTTGATGTGGTACTGCCCAACGGAATTCCCCACAAAGGGAGGGTGCTGAACCAGATATCCGCTCACTGGTTTGAGACCCTTAAGGAAATCGTAACCCATCATATGGTGACGATCCATCTGGAGGGTTTCCCCGGGCTTCCCCGATCCATAGCCAGTTCCCTCTCCGGCCGAGCTATGGTTGTGCAAAAGGCCAAGCCGCTCCCTGTGGAATGCATCGTTCGTGGGTACCTTTCGGGGTCCGCCTGGAATGAATACCAGGAGAAAGAATCCATTTGCGGGATTCCTTTACCGCCGGATCTGAAGGAGTCCGCCAAGCTGGAGACACCCCTTTTCACGCCATCGACCAAAGCCGAAGGGGGAATCCATGATGAAAACATTGATTTTCTTTTTATGGTGGAAAAAGTTGGGAAAAAACTGGCCGAGGAAGTTCGGGAAGTATCCACCCGCCTATACCAGCAAGCAGCGGCTCTGGCGGAGAAACGAGGAATCCTGATCGCCGACACGAAGTTTGAATTCGGACTGGATGAAGGCAATAGGTTGATGCTGATCGACGAAGCCCTGACACCGGACTCCTCCCGTTTCTGGTCGCAGGACGGGTATGCCCCCGGCGGGCCGCAGAAAAGCTTTGATAAACAGTTTGTCAGGGATTACTTATTGTCTCTTCGCTGGGATAAGAAGCCTCCGGCGCCCGCGCTTCCGGAAGAGGTCATCAGGAGAACTTCCGAGAAATATGTTGAGGCTTACGAGCGACTTACCGGGAAGGTTTTGGAAAGATGAAAAGAAAATCGATTGTAGGAAATTTCTTGTGGGACATAAATTT
>CAZIDC010000324.1:0-4143 GCA_964537885.1 uncultured Syntrophaceae bacterium
GAGAAATCCATGGCGTTATGTTGACGGGCTGAGGTCTTTGTTTGACATTGAATCCCCCAAGAGACCGGATGAGGCAATCGAGTCTCTGTCCCGCAAAGGCATTGGTGAACCGGCCCGGCCCGATTCACCAATAGGTTCATCAAAAGGTTCACCGATCACCCGAGAGCGGATCATCACGCTGATCGCGGCGAACCCTCAAATCACCAGCGATGCCATCGCATCAAGTTTGGGGATTACGAAAAGGGCTGTCCTCAAGCAAATCCGCAGACTCAAGTCTATTCAAAGGAATTCTGGTACTCGGACCGCGCGGTTGCCATGCCCCTTTACAAGAACATCCAGAGAGAAGGTCTCTTTGATGGCGCGCATTGCTCGGGAGGGATGGGGAGGAATGATCCTCGACTGGTAATTAGAAGATCGATCGGTTATAATTTCTTTAGAATTTATGCCGATCAAATGAGGTTTCTAACTTGCAGGTTCTTCTTCTCTCCAGCCGCAAAGGGAAAATATTTTTGGGCTTGGCCATCGGCTTCCTGACCTGGGTCTTAGTTCTTTTTCTGTACTGCGGAAATCTCCTGGAACCTTACGAGCTCAAGACCTATGACCAGCTCTGCCGGCTGAAGGCGGCCCAATCCCCCGCCCCAGAAGAGGTGGCTCTGGTAGTCGTTGACCAGAACAGCCTGGAAGCGGCTCAGAAGGAAGGGATTAACTGGCCCTGGCCGCGGCAGATGTACGCCCCCATTTTGCAGTTTTGCGCCGCCGGGAAAGCCAAAGCCGTGGCCTTCGATATTCTCTTTACCGAACCTTCTTCTTACGGAGTGGAAGACGATCGACTGCTGGCCGATGCCCTAAAGGCCAACGGGCACGCATTTTTACCGATCTTTCTCGGCAGTCAGAAGCGATCCCATCCTTCCTGGGAAAGGGGCCTCTTGGACCGGAGTTCTCTACCGTTGAAGAACGAGTCCGGTCGGCCCCCTCGACCCTACCTCTCTTCCATCCTCCCCATTCAGGCATTGGCGGAAAATGCCCAAGGTTTAGGAAATGTAGCTACCCTTCCCGATGCGGATGGAATTTACCGCCGCGTCCCCGTAGTCTTCCCTTACCAGGAGACCTGGATCCCCTCGTTGGGCCTGGCAGTTTACCTTCACCTCAAGGGAAAGGAGACCGCCATCCTGGAAACGGAAACCCTCCGTCTCCCGGCGATTTCGATTCCCCTGGATTCCCGGCAGGCATTCCTTATCCATTACTATGACCGGGAGATGGATTTTCGCCGGTTCTCAGCTTTCAATCTCATTCAATCCTCCCTCGCTCTACAGGAAGGGCGCAAGCCGATTTATTCCCCCGAGTCCTTCCGGGACAAGATCGTTTTTGTGGGATTTACCGCGCCCGGCCTTTTCGACCTGAAACCCACCCCGGTTAGTTCCGTAACCCCGGGCATGGCCATCCATGCCTCTCTGGCGGCCAACCTCCTCCGGGGAGATTTGCGGGTGCGAATTTCATCCCCCTGGGTCTTGGGTCTGTCTTTGGTTCTTGCTCTGGGAATGGCCGTAACCGTCCTTTTAGTGCCAACCCTCTGGCAGTTGGCCCTTCTTGCCCTAACTTACGGGGTAGTTTTAGTGATCGGAGTCATCCTTTCTTTTCAAAAAAATCTGTGGGTGGACGGGATTCTGCCGGCCTTGAGCATGGGGCTCAGTTTCGCCATGAGCACGGCTTTCAGTTATGCCACTGAAGGGCGTCAGAAACGCCAGATTAAACAGGCCTTCTCTCATTACATGTCCGATCTGCTCATTCAGGATCTTTTGAAACACCCCGAAAAACTCCGTCTGGGCGGCGAAAAGCGAATTCTGACGGTCTTCTTTTCAGACCTGGCCGGTTTCACAAGTATGTCCGAAAAACTGGCGCCGGAAGAGGTGGTGACCTTGCTGAATCGTTATCTTACGGCGATGACCGACATCCTCTTAGCCAGCGGGGGGATCATAGACAAGTACGAAGGGGATGCCATTATGGCGTTCTGGGGGGCTCCCGTTCCTCAGGAAGATCATGCGACCCGCGCCTGCCTGGCGGCTCTGGACAACCAGGCCCGAATGACTGAGCTGCGGGAGGAATTCAGCCGGATGAATTTGCCGCCGGTCTTCGCCCGCATCGGAATCAACACGGGGGAGATGATTATCGGCAACATGGGCTCCAGCCAGCGTTTTGACTTCACGGTGATCGGGGACAGCGTCAATTTAGCCTCCCGTCTGGAAGGGGCTGGGAAAGAATACGGGACCTCCATCATCATCAGCGAAGACACCTATCTACAAACCCGGGACGCCGTGGAGGTGCGGGAGCTTGACTTCCTTCAGGTGAAAGGCAAACAACAGCCGGTCCGCATTTACGAACTTTTGGCCCGGAAAGGGGAGCTCGATCCGCAGAAGGCCCGGGGGTACGCGATCTTTGCCGAGGGTCTCGCCCTCTACCGAAAGGCGCAGTGGGAAGAGGCGATCCGCCGTTTCCAACAGGCCCTCGAACTGGCTCCCGATGATGGGCCGGCAAAGACATTTATCCGCCGTTGTCAAACTTACAAGGAGAATCTTCCCGCAGGCGAATGGGACGGGGTCTACCGGCTGACGACGAAATAAAAGATAGAGGCGGGTTTCAAACCCGCCCAACGCCGGCATCTCGGCCATCCTGCTTCAGGGCCAAAGCCCTGAGCTACGGAATCCATTTTAAAGGGTTGGAGGGGTGATGCCTGTACTGTGGCTAAGGAGGAGAAGGACGATGAAAAAGAAAATCTGGGTGTGGGTCCTGGGGCTGTGCCTCATCTCGTCGGTTGCGGCCGCCGCGACGGTGAAGGTCATCACCCAGGAGGCGGTGATCCGCAAGGATAAACGATTCTTTGCTCCGGCCGTTTTCCGCGCCCCTTACGGGGCAGCCCTCCAGGAATTGTCGAAGCAGGGAGACTGGCTCCGGGTGGGCTATCAGGGTAGAGAAGGATGGATTCATAAGAGTGCCGTCCAGGAACAGAAATTCCAGTTCTCCTCGCTGGCCGGAGGGCAAGCCGAAGAAGCTTCCCGGGACGAAGTGGCCCTGGCCGGGAAGGGATTCACTCCCGAGGTGGAAAAGGCCTTCCGAGAGAAGAATCCGAGGATGAGATATGACCTGGTCAATCAGGTACAAGCCTATAAAGTGGATGAACAGCGGCTCCAGGCTTTCATCCAAGCGGGCCATCTGCGAGAACCGGGCGGTGCACCATGAAGAGAAGGGGCCTTCCGATCATTGCGCTTATTTTTCTGCTTCCGGCAATCCTGATTGGTTGTGCCGAAGTCGTTCAGATGGGAACGGCCGTCGGGGAGGGGATGGGAAGAATCTCCAAAGAAGACAGGGCGGCCATCGACCGCATGGCCAAGCAGACCGCCAAGGCCGTGAGGCCCATGACCGAGCAGGAGGAATACTACGTAGGCCGCGCGGTGGCGGCTACCATCCTCGGCCAATACCGGCTCTACTCCAACGAACGCCTTACCGCTTACGTCAACGCGATCGGTCAGACGCTGGCTCTAACTTCTGACCGTCCCTCTACTTTTGGAGGCTATCATTTCGCCATCCTGGACACGGAAGAGGTCAACGCCCTGGCTTGCCCCGGCGGGATCATTTTTATAACCCGAGGGATGCTGCAAAAAGCGAAAAACGAAGAAGATCTGGCTGCCATCCTGGCTCACGAAGTAGGCCATGTGAACCATCGGGACGGGCTGGCTTCGATTCAGAAGTCCCGCTGGGTGGAGGCCGTGTCGATCCTTGGCGCGGAAACCGCCCGCAAGCTCGGTGGGGCGGAGACGGCCAAATTGGTCTCTCTCTTCCAGGGATCGGTCGACGATGTGACCAAGACCCTCCTGGTCAATGGATACAGCCGCGAACAGGAGACGGAAGCGGACCTTAGCGCCCTCATCTTTCTGAACCGGCTGGGATACAACGCTTACGCACTCATCGATTCCCTGGAGAAGATGGCCCGGGAGCAGACCGGCGGATCGAATCGGGGAATCTTTGCCACCCATCCCGGAATGAATCAACGCCTGAGCGCGGCCAAATCCGTCCTTTCCCAGAATCAGTGGCCGCGGAAAAGCGACCCGGCAAGGGACAAGCGCTTCCGGGAATTGGCGGGCTAAAAAA
>CAZIDC010000325.1:0-4142 GCA_964537885.1 uncultured Syntrophaceae bacterium
CCTTTTAATAGCTTGGCGATTTCCCGCATGATCGGACCTATCCGGCTCATCCACCCGGAATGCCCGGCGGTCTGCAGCTGCAAGTTACTGAAGCCCAAAGGCAGGTCCCCTATAAACAACCCCATTAAGGTTTCCGTCGGGCCCATAAAACGGAAATCTTCATCCTTGAAGTGAAGCAGCCCGGAGCCTCCGGTTATTTTTCCCTTCTTTACCATAAAATGGCATTGGAATGAGCTATCGGAAGCTTCAATATTGACATGGATATCCCTTTCGGCTTTAGCCAGCAAGGACTCCATACTTTGACACTGCCCGGCTCGGAAACTGATTCCTCCCCATAGGAGATCGGATAATTTATCCGTAGCCTCAGCAACATGGGCAAACACTCTCGCGGCATCCGCCTTTCTCAGTTGGGCCATCAGCCGGCCAAGGAAATCAGGGTTTTCATCCAGCGTCTTTTCGATGCCATACTTTCCGATCTCTTCCAGAGCCCGGGGCAGCTTATTCCTCAGCTCAGCAGGCGCGCGCAAAAGCTCTTCTATGGTTTTTTTTATTTGAATCGCATCACTTGGCATGTTTTCCTCCCTATTTGGAATCGGCTTTCCACACCCGGCAAAGGATCGCCCGCACCTGCGGAACCCCGACCACCGGATCATACGGCGGGTCAAGGGGTACGAGGGCATTAATATTGGAATCGAAGCAGCCATGCTCCGGCTCGGGCATCTCAGGAAACCACCAGGCATGGGGACCGGCCACGACGTCAGGGTGCATATTGGGGATTAGCATGAGCCGGTACTTCAAATGATTTTTCCCCGCTGATTTCGGCGTTTCCAAATAAACCCAATCCCCCTCGGCCATGGCCAGCTCGGCCGCCTTCTCCGGGTTCATTTGTAAATAAGGTTCAGGATTCAATTGCCGCTGGCGCTTTATCTGCCGGCCCTCGCTGTGCATATAGCCATGGCTCCGGTAGTGGGTGTAAATGAACGGAAATTTCTTGAACAGCTCCGGGGTGCGCACGGGACTCTCGGGCGGCTCCTCAAAAACCGGCATGGGGTCGAGTCCCATGGCTTCGAAAGCCGGCGAATATAATTCCACTTTGCCCGTAGGGGTGCTGAACGCAGGGTTGCTGGTCCGGTACCGTTCATAACCCCTTGGAAAAGTCAGGGTGGCGTTGGGCTTCTGGAGGAGCTCCTCGAAGGTAATCCCCTGATATTTCAGCATCCAGTTAAAATAATCGTGCAGCGTCTCCCAGGGAGAGACATCCATGCCCATCCGTTTCGCAATTTCGATCGCCACCTCGCGGTCGTCTTTACATTCGCCCCTTGGTTCGACGACCTTCCTCGTGGCTGTGACCGTGCTGGACGGATGCCCGAAGGCTTCGGTGAGCTGATCGATCTCCGGATAGAAGGCAGCTGGAAGGACGATATCAGCTAATTCGGCCGTCGGGGTCATGAAAAGATCGGATACGAAGAAGAAATCCAGCTTATTTTTCAGAATCTCCCAGATCCGCCGGTTGTCCATCTCGGCCACGATCAAATTGTCGGCGATGGCCCACATGGTCCGAACCTTGCCTTCTTCCATGGCCCGGATGGTGCTGGGCACGTGGCAGATGGCCCGTTTGTGCATGAGCGGGTAGTCCTTGGCCCCGATCCGCTTCTCATTGATGGCGGCTGGGGGTTTCACTCCCCAGAACATGAGGTAGGGATGCCACATCAACGCTTCGCGGAAGGTTCGGTAATACAGGAGGTTGCCCCCTCTGGCATCCACGTTGCCCGTTATCCCGATGAGCATCGAAATCGACCGACAGGTCTGCGTAGAGGTAATCTGTTGCGCCCCGGAGCCCAGGCGGATATAGATGGACCCGGGCCTTTCGATGGCGTACAGCCGAGCAGCTCTAACGATTTCGTCTTTGGGAATACTCGTAACCGTTGCCGCCCACTCAGGGGTATATTTCTGAACATGGGCTTGCAATTGATCAAATCCAAAGCAATACTTCTCGACGAACTCTTTATTATAGATTCCTTCATTGATGATTACATGCTGCATCGCCAGGGCTAAGGCCATATCAGTCCCCGGCCGAATCCTGAGCCATACATCGGCTCGCTTGGCCATGGGGATCGGCCGGGGGTCAACCACGATCAATTTGCTTCCCCGGCGCAAGGCGCGATGAACCACCCGGGCTTGCGCAGGGGTCGCCACATCCGGCTCGGCCCCCCAGAAGATGATGCACTTCGCATCAAAATAATCGGGGCCGAATTCATAGGTAATCGTATCCCCGAAGGTGGCACCGTTGGCCATAACGTCCGGATGGATGCAGGTGTACCGGCCCAAATGGGTATTGGGCGTGGGCCAAAGCCTCTCGGCAATTTTGGTCGCCTGGATGCCGATATGCTTTTGGCCGGATCCGCAGGATACGTGGATGGCTTCCGGTCCGAAATTTTGTTTGATCTCCTTCAATCGCGAGGCAATGCTATTGAACGCTTCGTCCCAACTGATCCGCTGCCACTTCCCTTCCCCCCTAACTCCAGCCCGTTTCAGCGGGTACTCCAGGCGGTTGGGATGATACATCACATCCGGGATCGTGGCTCCCTTAATGCAGACCGTCGCACAATTCAGGCAGCGGGCCGCTTCCTCCCGGCCGGTCTCTTCGTCATACCCCAGATCGACCTCCCGAAAAGAGGAAGCTGCTTCCTCCGCCGAGAGAGCGGGCATGATGCGCCGTTCCCGCTCTGCCGGAAAATCTACATTGACGGTTTCCTGGACCCGCTTCAGGGATTCGCTTAACGAAGGTTCCCTTCTATTTGGCTCAGCACCGCTCAGGTAGCGGATCATTGAGGAGGCGGCCTTCCGACCTGCCGCCATTCCTTCCACGACCGTCCCTGCTCCCACCACTGCATCACCGGCGGCAAACAGGCCCGGGATGCCACAGGACAAGGTCTCAGGGTCCACGGCCAAGGTGTTGCGGGAAGTCACCTTCAGCCTCCCGCTGGTTTCCAGAGAGGAAAGAGAGGGGGCTTGCCCGATGGCAATAATGACGGAATCCGCATCCATGGAGAGTTCGCTCCCCGCGCATTCCTGCAGGGTCCAGGTGAGATTTCCATAACTGTCCACCTGGCATGAAGCCACTTGCTTGAAATCGACACCGGCAATTCGCCCCTCCCCATTGTTTCTAAATTGTTGCGGGGCCAAGGATGGCTGGATCTTCGCTCCTTCTCGGGTGGTGTTTTCGATCTCCCAGGGGTGAGCCGGGATGGTCTTTCGGGATTCCAGGCAGGTTATCTTTACTTCTTTCACCCCCAGGCGGACCGCAGCTCTGGCCGCATCCATGGCGGTGTTCCCACCTCCGATGACAACGACCCGATTTCCCAGAGAGACTGGCTTCCCCTTCTTAATGTCTTTTAGCAGAGGAAGGGCGTAATAGACGCCTTCCAATTCCGAACCCGGGATCTTCAGCGGTGCAGGGGTCCAGCTCCCTATGGCGAGCAGGACCGCCTTATGTTTCTGCAGAAGGCTGTCCAGCGTGAGGATTTTTCCGATGGGGGTATGCGTTTTGATTTCTACACCAAGGCCCTGGATAAATTCGATATCCGCTTGCACACTGGCTTTCGGGAGCTTGAATTCAGGAATGACCCGAGTCAGCATCCCTCCTGGCTCAGAGTCCCCCTCGTACACAATTACACCATAACCGGCCTTCACTAAGTCATAGGCGGCCGTAAGGCCAGCCGGCCCGGAACCAATAATGGCCACAGTCTCCTTCTGAGTACGCCTTACAGGAGTTGGTTTGGCTTTCAGGGCATGATCGGCCACAAACCGCTTCAAAGACATAATTGCAATCGGTTCATCCACCACGCCCCGGATGCACTCCTGCTCGCAAGGATGGTGGCAGATCCGGCCGCAAACCATTGGAAACGGGTTCGTTTCGCGGATGATCTCCATCGCTTTATCGAACTTGCCCTGCGAAACCGCGATGACGTAACCCGGGATATCCATCCCAATGGGGCAGACTTCCCGGCAGGCAGGCGTCCGATGGGCAGCCTGGGCGTCCACAACCCCGACCACTTTTCCATCGATCACCTCGGCAACGAGATGGCATTTTTGGTGACACCGAAGACAGATCGTATTCGCTTGCATTTTATTTAGGACCG
>CAZIDC010000326.1:0-4104 GCA_964537885.1 uncultured Syntrophaceae bacterium
CCAAAGGGGAATGTTAATATTTTTCCATGAACAAGGACTGCTTGCTTTCCGTTTCCAAACCCTCCCGATACATGGGCGGGGAAATAAATTCCGTTGTCAAAGATTGGGACCGGGTCCGCTTGAAATTCGCCCTGGCCTTCCCCGATGTTTATGAAGTCGGCATGTCCCACCTTGGCTTCCAGATCCTGT
The DNA here is from genome assembly GCA_964537885.1 of uncultured Syntrophaceae bacterium. Taxonomy (GTDB): domain Bacteria; phylum Desulfobacterota; class SM23-61; order SM23-61; family SM23-61; genus CAZIDC01. The sequence goes on from CAZIDC010000326.1 coordinate 190, forward strand.
ACCATATTCTAAACCAGACCCCGGAAATTGCCTGCGAGCGAGTTTTCGCCCCATGGCCCGATATGGAAAAATTTCTCCGGGATAAAAACCTTCCTTTAACATCCCTGGAATCCTCCGTTTCCTTGAAGGAGTTTGATGTAATTGGCTTCTCCTTACAGTATGAGCTCAATTATACCGGGGTCTTGAACATTTTAGACCTTTGTGGAATTCCCCTCCGGTCTGCTGACCGGGGAGAAAAAGACCCGCTGGTCATCGGGGGCGGCCCCTGTGCTTTGAACCCGGAGCCACTATCCGATTTTTTTGATGCTTTCGTCCTTGGGGATGGAGAGGAAGTCGTCCTGGAAGTTTGCCGGGAAGTCATCATTTCCCGTCAAAGGGGTGAACCCAAAGACCTTCTGCTGGCCAGGCTTTCCCGCCTTGAAGGGGTCTATATCCCTTCTTTTTTTCAGGTGGAATACGAACCGGACGGCAGAGTCCGGCAAATGATTCCTTTAAAAAATGGATACCAGACTGTTCTCCGCCGCGTTCTACCCGACCTCGACCGGGGCGGCTTCCCTTCCCGCCCTATTTTGCCCTTTATGGAAGTAATCCACGACCGCTTGAACATCGAAATCGCCCGGGGTTGTACCCGGGGATGCCGGTTTTGTCAGGCAGGGATGATCTACCGCCCCCTGCGCGAGCGGTCGCCAAAAAATATTCTGCAATTAGTGCAAGACGGTCTGAAGGCCACCGGTTATGACGAAGTCTCCCTCCTCTCCTTGAGTACGGGAGATTATTCCCGCATTGAACCTTTACTCGGCGCTATCATAGATCGCCACCGGAAGGAGCGGGTAGCGGTCTCCCTCCCTTCCCTTCGGGTGGAAACACTTACTCCCATGCTTATCCAGCGGATTCAGCAGGTGCGTAAGACCGGCTTCACCCTCGCACCCGAGGCCGGGACCGAACGCCTCCGGCGGGTGATCAACAAGGGCAACACCGAAGAAGACCTCCTCTCCACCATCCGGACCGTCTTTTCAGCCGGCTGGCGCTTGGTCAAGCTCTATTTCATGATCGGGCTTCCTACCGAGAACGAAGAAGATCTTCGGGGGATCGTTTCTCTTTGCCAGAAGGCGCTGAAAGAAGCCCGCCGCTCTAAAGGTTCGGGCCAGATCAATGTCAGCATCTCCACTTTCATCCCTAAGGCCCATACCCCCTTTCAGTGGGAGGACCAATCCACTAAAGAAGAGATCAATCAAAAGCAACAGTATTTAAGAAAAAATTTAGAAAGGCATGGCCTGCGCTTCAAATGGACCGATTCCCGGCTAAGTCTTCTCGAAGGAGTCTTTGCCCGCGGCGACCGCAGACTGGCGCATGTCCTTAAGATTGCCCACCGCACGGGATGCCGGCTGGATGGTTGGGGGGATCATTTCCGTCATGATCTATGGGAAAAAGCGTTTACCCGGGCCGGTCTGGATCCTTGCTTTTATACCCACCGCCAGAGGAGCCTGGAGGAAAATTTGCCATGGGACCATCTTCTTTCCCGGGTGAGCAAGCAATACCTGATCGAAGAGCGGGCCAAGGCCTTTCAGGAAGTCCCGACCACCGATTGCCGCAACGCTTCCTGCAATGGCTGCGGGGTCTGTTATGGGGAAGGTCTGCTGAGCAACCTGCAAGCCGGAGAAGAAGAGGTTCTTTTCCCGGATATTCCTCCATTGCCCGAAATAAAGCAAGAAGCCTTGCCGGTTCGCCGCTTTCGGTCGCAGTTCGCCAAATTCGGGCCGGCAAAACTCCTTGGCCATCTTGAGTTGTCCCAATCGATGATCCGGGCATTCCACCGGGCAGGAATTCCTCTGGTCTTCTCTCAAGGATTTCATCCCCTACCCAGGGTTTCTTTTGGACCGCCCATTCCCGTCGGTTATGAAAGCTGGGCTGAATTTATGGATTACCAGGTTCAGGGCAACCTCAGCCCGGAGGAGGTAACATCCCGGTTGAATGCCGTTTTTCCTTCAGGAATCAAAATTTTAAAAACTCAAGAAATTCCCTTGAAATACCCTTCCATTTTTGATAGTATTGTTAAAGTATTTTACCTGATTCGCTTTGCCGATCCAAACCCAACCCTGAAAGACCAGGGGAACCGATTTTTACAACGGGAGACATTTCCTGTTTTTTGGCCGAGAAAGAAAAAAACGATAGACTTGAAGGAGGCGGTAGAATCGCTATCCTTTGTTGGTGAAAATACGCTTAAGATAGTTATGCCTTCCCGAAAAGACGGAAACATTAGGCCGGAGGAAGCCCTCGATCTTATCTTCGGCTGGGCCGAGGGGGAACGGCCATCGATTTCGGTTCGGAAGATTGAGGCTCAGTTTAAGGAAATGAACCCATGTCCAGCGAAATTCTGATCAATGTCAATTCGGGTGAAACCCGGGTTGCCCTCCTGGAAAGCGGAGTCCTCGTTGAAATTTATTTAGAGCGAACTTCCGACCAGGGGATTAGCGGCAATATCTATAAGGGACGGGTTGTACGGGTTCTTCCGGGTATGCAGGCCGCTTTCGTGGACATCGGCCTGGATAAAGCAGCCTTCCTCTACGTCACCGATGTCCATCAGGACTTTGACGACCTGGAAATACTGATGCGCTCCCGGGAAGATGATGGAAGCGATATATCCCTGAGCGAGGAAGAGGAGGCGCTGGATCTGGATACCCCCTTCCAGATCGAGGACCTGCTGCACGAAAGCCAGGAAGTTCTCGTTCAGGTATCCAAAGAACCTCTGGGGACCAAGGGGGCGCGGATCACTTCGCATATCTCCCTCCCCGGACGCCATTTAGTCCTCATGCCGATGGTCGACCATATCGGTGTCTCCCGGCGGATTGAAATCGAAGCCGAAAGGAGGCGCCTCAGGGAGATCATCCAGCACATCAAACCCCCCGGCTGCGGCCTCATCGTACGCACGGCTTCTGAAGGAAAGGGAGAAACCGAGCTGCGCCAGGATTTGGATTTTCTCATGAAGATGTGGAACAACATCCAGAAGCGCAAAGCTACCAGCCCCCTCCCCAGTCTGGTGCATAAAGATCTCGACATCACTCTCCGGGCTATCCGGGACCTTTTCACCCAGGATGTAGAGAGGGTCGTTATCGACTCGGAAGAGGAATGCCGCAAAATTATGGATTTCTGCGAAACTTTCATGCCCCAGTTGAAATCCTCGGTCGAATTCTATAACAAGGAGGATCCCCTCTTCGATTACTTCGGGATCGAGATGGAAATCGGCCGGGCCCTTGGCCGGAAGGTGTGGCTAAAATCCGGGGGGTACATTGTCATCGAAATGACTGAGGCTCTTACGGTCGTCGATGTCAATACCGGTCGCTATGTGGGCAAGCGGAACCTGGAAGATACGATCCTGAAAACGAACTTAGAGGCAGTGAAAGAGATTGCCTACCAGTTGCGTTTGCGCAACATCGGCGGGATTATCATCATTGATTTTATTGACATGGAAAAAGAATCCAGCCGCGAGAAAGTTTTTCAGGCCCTCACCGAGGCGCTCAAAAGGGATAAGAGCAAAACCAACATCCTCAAAATTTCTGAATTGGGGTTGGTGGAAATGACCCGGAAGCGAACCCGGGAAAGCCTCGGGCGCATCCTCAGCGAACGCTGTTTTTACTGTGAAGGGCGGGGTTTTTTGAAATCCCGGTCGGCGATCTGCCAGGAGATTCTCCGGGAAATTCAGCGCGACATCCGCGATCTGCGCGGGGACAATATTTTAGTGGATGTTCATCCGAATGTCGCCAATTTATTCTACGATGAGGCCCGTGCCGAAGTTGAAAAACTGGAAAAACGGTTTAACAAGCGCGTTATTGTCAGCGGGAAGTCCGACTACCACCTGGAACAATTCGAAATCCATAGCAGCAACGGGCACTTTTCCGTTGACAAAAAGGATCCAGA
>CAZIDC010000327.1:0-4102 GCA_964537885.1 uncultured Syntrophaceae bacterium
ACTAAATAATTTCAACCTAAACCCGTTCACCCTGAGCCTGTCGAAGGGTAAATTAAGGACTTTTTCAAGAAGCTCAAAGGAGAAGGAAGATGGAAAGCATGAAAAAAGCGGGGGAATTGATGATCCCCCTGGATGAATATCCTCACGTTCCCTATTGGTTCAGTTTGCGCCAGGTGATGGCGGTCATGGAAAAATCCCAGGTCCCTCACGATACCCACGGTCGCCAATCTCCTTCCCGCTACGTCCTGGTTTTTGATGAGGCCTATAAGCTGCTCGGCATTACCCGGAGGCGCGACATCCTCCGCGGTCTGGAACTGCATTTTTTGGCCCAAACCGGGGACGGGGCGTCCCCCCTACCCTCGGACGGGAAAACCAATTCCCAGCGGCCGGAGACTTCCTCCGAAAAATTGACCGAAGGGATAAAAGAGCAGGCCGAGCGCCCGGTCAGTGATGTAATGTTGCCGATCCAGGCCACAGTCGATTATGAAGACGAGGTCATGAAGGTCATCTCTAAAATGGTTGGGCATAATATAAGCATGCTGCCCGTACTCAAAGAAGATAGGGTGGTCGGGGTCATCCGTTCGGTTGAAGTATTCCATGAGATTGCCAACCTCATCCTCTAAGATAAACTGGGGCCACCGCACCGGAATTTCACGGGAAATCTCCTGGACCAAAGGGAAAGCCAATCCCCTGGTTCGGGCTAAAAAAATTCGTTATGAAAAATTGGGTTAAAAGGCTTCTTCAATCTTTCGAAACCGGCGCGGATATTTCTCCCGAAAAGACCTACAGGGGAAAATACGGATACTTTCAATATCTCCTAAGCGCCCGAAAAAAAGCCCTAAGAATGATGGCCTCTCCCCACCCCCTTCAACCGCGGGATATTTACGAAGAGGTTGGCCGGGTGGTCAATGGTTTGAACCTCATTGCCAACCAAAGGTATCTTGATCTTTTTAAGGTTTACGAGGAGATGGGGGGGGAGGACCGGGCCTTTAACGGAGGGAATCCCGGGGGACCTTTGGTTTCTAACCTTCCGACGCCTTGGCCCTTACAACCCCGAGAATGCCGTACGCTTCGGGACATCCTAACCTCAGCCCAGGACCTGGCGGTTGAGGAAATGTTCAATCTTCAGGACAATTACGACACCCGTAAAGTGCGGGCGAAGAGAGTAAAGACCGGTCTCCCGATTAATCTTCATGTGCTCGACTTAGGAGGGGGAATTGACTCGCAAGCGGATGACAAATTTATCGAGAGAGAACAGATCCTTTCCGTTCCTATGCGGGCGATGTTCAAGGGGATGTATTATCCGGGGATCACCTGGTCCGGCCCCATCGGGATCAACTTGAAAGGGCTCATGGTGATCATGGCTCAGAGTTCAAGCCGGCCCGAGGAGGATTTTTGGGACAAGACTTCCGCCCTGGTTGCCCGGGAATATATGAATTACAATTCCCGTCTGGGCTATCATTATGCATCCGTAGATGCTTATTGTGGCGATGAGGCCTCTGACAATCACATCCGTTTTCTGTTCAAGGGGGGAGCAGCCGATGACGCCCGGAGGGCCCGGAGGGCCCGATTCGTTGGAACCGTCCTGGAAAGGATTGGTTTTGCCGTAGAGGTCAAAAAAGATTCGGTCAACGCCAGCCTGCGAAGATGCGATCGTTCGGCCACCGAAGAGAAATTGGATTTACTCGGTCGATTGATGGGGTGCTCCCGCCAAAGGGATATGGTCATGAATAATGAATCAATCGTAAACTGGCATGTCGAGGCTTTTTTGAAAGGTAATTATTCCTTTGCGCCGGACCCCTGATCCCCCCGCTCCGGGAATCCTCCCCGCCTGAGTCCCGCTCCAGAAATCAACCAACTTCCTTTTTCACCCTGGCTTTTTTCATCGTCAGTCCAACCCCTTCAAAAAGGTAGAAAATGGAATACCCCCACCACAGGGTATAGACCACATAGAAGACCAGTAAAAGAGTCATGATCCCGAATCGATCGGCCACCTTTTGCGGCTCGACCTGATAGAAATTATAAGCTGGCTCAATGGCTTTTTTCGTTACCTCCGTTACCATTTTAGATTCTTCGATCTGGAGATTTTTCTTGAAGGTTCTGTCGATTTTGGTCAAGGCTGTCCACCAGTTCTGCAAGACTTCTCTCCCCTCATACCCATACAGGGCGGTTACTCTCGGCCCGTCATTTTTAAACATCCAATCAGAGTCCCTCAGGGTGTTCTGCAAGACTCTTCCCAAGTCGCCCTCTATCGTGAGTCCTCCCCCTTTGGTTTCCACCTTGGCTCCAGCGGCAGTAAAAAGTTTGGCCATCGGCTCTATGGTTTGGGCTTTTTCTATGTTGATGGCAACTCGAAAAGGCTTCCCCAGGAATTTTTCATTACTCTTCAAAAGATTGGGAATAAAATACGATGACCCCTTGGCAAGTTTGTTGAACAGGTCATCGGCATAATCGAGCCCGTTTTTTCCACGCAAGACGGGGGAAAATATCAGGATTAACACGGCAAAGAATGAAATGCCCATGGCGAGGCCCACTACAAAAGGTCCCTTATTGGTTATGGTCATGTCCTTATCCTTCCCTGAGCGCCTTTAAATTTCCGAAGAATTTGCTCAAAACCCAAACGCCAAAAAAGCCGACCACCGCCCAAAAGATTATGGTTCCGATGAAATCGATGGGCCCTGAAACCGATTTAGGGATATTGACGATTTCCAGCTCGGTTAGCTTTTCCGGCAGAGTAGCGGCCCGGTTGATGAAACCGGCCAGAATCGATATGGCATAGAATCCCCGGATATGGATTCCTTTGACCACTTTGGTTGTTAAAGCCCCCAACTGGATGCCAAATAGAGAGCCGAGGAGCATGCCAATCGCCAGGGAATAAAAGACGTATCCGTAGATGGCGTATTGGGCAACGGCGGCTAAACCAGCGGTAAAGATGATTTGCAGGATGTCGGTTCCGACGGTGGTCATGGAGGAAACACCAAATATATAAACGAACATAGGAAAGGTGATAAACCCGCCGCCGACTCCCATCAGGGCCGCAAGGATGCCCACGATGACCCCGCCGAGAGCAATTATGACCCCTGATAATCTCCGGCCCCCCAGGTCTTCATCGAAGGTGAGCATCGGAGGGATATTCAAATGTTGAAGCTTTATGGCCGTTTCGGTCATCCCCGAAGTACCCCCGTGAACTTCATGGCCCTTCCCTTTGGACGAAGCCGATTCTCCCCGGGATGATTTGATGAAATCATAAAGGGCATAAAAACCCAGGAAGCCCAGGAGGATGGAATAGACAATACTGATAAAAGTATCGCTGAGCAAAGGGTCTTTGTTGTATAAGGCTTTGTTAATAGTACCGCCGATCACGGTTCCAAGACCGGAGCCGACCAAGAAGGCGACAGCCAATTTTACCGAAACATTACCCAGTTTTTTATGAACGGCCGTTCCCATAATGGCCTTGGCAAAAATGTGGAAAAGGTCCGTTCCCACGGCCAAGATCCCTTTGACACCCGCGGCCATCAAGGCCGGTGTAATAATGAAGCCCCCTCCGGCGCCGATACAACCCGTAATCAAACCGGCGCACAACCCGATGGCAATGGAGACCACAAATATGGTGGTGGAGTAATGAGCCGGGGCATAAGCGGTCTTCCCGCCCAGGATCCCAGCTCCTTCACAGACGGCGACCGCCAAAACCGGAAGCGCCATTAAGAGAAGAATCAATAATTTCTTCCGGTTTCTTACGATATTCATAGAAACCTCGTAGTCCCACTGGGCATGGGCTACAGCAGCCGCTTTCATAAATTCAAAAACTTGCCTTCCCAAATTCATATTTTTTCTTCCTCAAGGGTTTTTAGGTTGAGCCAGCTAAGCCTACCAAACTGTAAAGATATAAGCAAAGAAAAAAACCTCCGACTTTTTACCCTATTTTACCGATTGCTGCCATTTTTTTATTCCGCCTTTTCTTGCTTTTTTATTCTCCCTCTCCTATGATAATAACGAATAAAAAAGGAGGTAACACTTTAGAGTTTTGAAAAAATGGGGGAATGCCTCTGTTTGGGCCTGGGGGTCAGATCGGAACGCGACGGAAGCATCGGCTGGGTTGCCC
>CAZIDC010000328.1:0-4092 GCA_964537885.1 uncultured Syntrophaceae bacterium
TGCGCTATGCCCTTCTTATCTCAGCTTCAGCGTGCTCAGGGCAACCAGGGCCAAGAAAATGGTAATGATCCAGAAACGCACGATTACTTTGGGCTCAGCCCATCCTTTCAGTTCAAAATGATGGTGCAGCGGGGCCATGCGGAAGATCCGCTTGCGCCAAAGCTTGAAAGAGACAACCTGGAAGATGACGGAGAGGGTTTCCAGGACAAAGAGTCCGCCGACAACCGCCAGAAGAATCTCCTGTTTGGTAATGACCGCGGCTGTCCCCAGAGCCGCCCCTAAGGCCACAGAACCCGTATCTCCCATGAAAACTTGGGCCGGGTAGGTGTTATACCAGAGGAAGCCCATCGAAGCCCCGACCATTGCCCCGCAGAAAACGGCCAATTCCCCGCTTCCGGATACATAAGGAATTTGAAGATAGCTGGCGATCTTCACGTGGCCGGCTAAGTAGGCCAGAACCATAAAGGTCCCGGCCGAAATGAGAACCGGGCCGATGGCCAGTCCGTCCAGGCCATCGGTAAGGTTGACGGCGTTAGAAGTTCCCACGATGACTAAAACCGCCAGGAGAATGTAATAGGCGCCCAGATTCGGCATAAACCCTTTAAAAAAGGGAACGCTAAACGTGCTGTTGAACATGGAGTAACGGTAGAGGAGGAGGGAAGCCGCCAAAGCCACCAGAATCTGGAAAAGCATTTTCTCTTTTCCCCCCAGGCCTTTGGAGTTCTTCCGGGTCAACTTAAGGTAATCATCCGCAAAGCCAATGGCCCCGAATCCAAGGGTGACTAACAGAATGACCCGGATATAGAAGTTCGTCAGGTCGGCCCAAAGGGCAACGGAGATGACGATGGAGGAAAGGATCAAGGTTCCGCCCATCGTCGGTGTTCCTTCCTTCCCCAAATGGGTGCTCGGCCCGTCTTCGCGGATGTATTGCTTGACCTGAAGCTGTTTAAGCTTGCGGATCACTGCGGGGCCGCAGAAAAACGAAATGACCACGGCCGTGAGAACGGCCAGGATTGCCCGGAAGGTAATATAGCGGAAGACATTGAAAAAAGAATATTGGTTATGCAGGGAATAGAGCAAAAAATAGAGCATGGTTCACATTCTCACAATTCCCCCGGGCGATTTTGCAGCCCGTCGATGATCCGTTCCATGTGCATTCCCCGGGAACCCTTGACCAAAATCCAGTCCCCCCTCTCGATCACTTTCTCCAGACCTTTCAGGACTTCTTCATGAGTTTGACAGAAGTGGACCTTTGTCTCCCCCATACCGGAGGAAAGCGCTCCCTCGGTAAGTTTCTTGGCCATCTCTCCCAAAAAAAACAGATGTTCGAAACCCATGGCTCCGATGCTTTTCCCAGCCTGCTCATGGACCTCTGCCGAGCTCGCCCCAATCTCCAGCATATCACCCATTACCAGAATACCCCGGTTACCCTCTTTCATTTCGGCAAAGGTCAAAAGCGTGGCCCGGAGAGAATCCGGATTGGCATTGTAAGAATCATCCAGAATGCTTACGCCCTCGGCAAGGCGAATGAGTCTCCCTCTTCCCGGGTAAATCTGAAAGGTCTCCAGCCCGGCCGCAATCCCCTCTAAGCCGACTCCCAGGATGTCCCCCAGCGTGGCCGCGGCCAGGGCGTTATAAACATTATGCCGCCCGAACGCCGGCAAACTCACCAAACGTTTCATCCCGCCGATCCTCAAGGCCAGACGGATTCCCCGGCCATTATCCAGGGAAAGGTCTTCACCCCGCACATCCGCCTTCCCCAGGATTCCGAAGGTTTTTTTCCGGCATTTAAGGCGGGATGCCAATTCGGCCACCCGCCTATCGTCCACGTTGACCGCGATCCAATCCTCCTCCTTCAGCCCTTCCCAGAGCTCCCCTTTGGCCCGGGCGACTCCCTCCAGACTTCCCAAGAACTCTAAGTGGGCGCGGCCGATATTGGTAATCAGGGAAACCTGAGGCTCCGCGATTTCTTTCAACCTGCGTATCTCCCCCAGCCCACTCATCCCCATCTCCAGAACAGCTACCTCATGAACTGGGGATAATCGGAGAAGCATCAGCGGAAGCCCGATGAGGTTGTTTAAATTGCCCTCAGTCCGCAGGACGTTAAATCTTTCGGCCAGGATTCGGGCGGCCATTTCTTTGGTTGTGGTTTTGCCGTTACTGCCGGTAATGGCTACGACCTTCCCGGAATACCGGCGACGCCAGAAATGAGCCAGGTCGCCGAGCGCCGTTAAGACATTCTCCACCCTAACGAAAAATTTTCCTTGGCGGTTAGGCCCGGCGGTGCTTTTTTCCCGACCGCGCTGGACCAGCGATCCGGAAGCGCCCTTGGCGAGGGCCTCCCCGATGAATTCGTGACCGTCGAATCTTGGCCCTTTCAAGGGGATGAAAAGCTGTCCCGGACGCACCTGTCGCGAATCGCTGGCCACCCCTTCGGCCGGCGAATGAAGATCGCCGGCAAGAAGCTCGCCAGCCGTCGCCTGAACAATTTCCCCTGCTGTTAGACTAAAGATTCTTACTCTCCCCGGCCGAAGCCAAAGCCCAAGCCGCTTCTTCGCGGTCGTCAAAATGGATCTTTTGGTCTCCCAGAATTTGATAATCCTCATGACCCTTGCCGGCGATCAAGACCATATCCCCAGGGCGGGTCTTGGCAATCGCTAACTGAATGGCCTCTCTCCGGTCCGGAATCACGGCATATCCTGAGTCGCTCCACCTGCCGGAGAATCCGACGTCTTTGATTTTTTTCAGGCCTGTTTCTTTGATCCCCTTCTCGATTTGATCCATAATCGCCAGCGGATCTTCTGTCCGCGGGTTGTCAGAGGTGACGATTGCTACCTCGCTGTTTAGGGCGGCAATCCTTCCCATGACTGCCCGTTTTCCCCGATCGCGATCCCCGCCGCACCCGAAGACAACGATCAACCGTCCCGATCGGACTTGCCGCAAGGTTCTTAGAGCTCTTTCCAGGGCATCGGGGGTATGGGCATAATCGACGAAGACCCTAACGCCATTTCCTCCCAAGACACGCTCCAATCTTCCGGGAACGCGCCCGAGTCTTTCAACCCCGGAAGCGATCGTCTTGGGGTCAATCCCTAAAACTTCCCCAACGCTTACCGCGGCCAAAATGTTATAAAGATTGTGCATCCCGATCAAAGGAGAATGCAGATCAAAGGAGCCCCGGGGAGACACCACGCGGGCCCGCAGCCCTTCACTGCCTTCTTCAATCTTTTCCGGCCAAACCTCTCCCCGCTTTTTAATCCCGTAGCGAAACAGGGTACCGCAGGCCGCTTTGGAAAGCTCCTCTCCTCTGGGATCGTCCATATTGATCACCGCCAAAGGGCGCTCCTTCCGGCTTTCCCGGAGGCATTGGGTAAAGAGCAGCGCTTTGGCCTGGAAATAATTCTCCATCGACCCATGGTAGTCCAAATGGTCCCGGGTAAGATTCGTAAACAGGGCCACGTCGAAATGGCAGCCCCTAACCCGCTGCAAATCTAAGGCGTGGGACGAAACCTCCAGGACCGCGTATTGGACGCCGGCTTCCCGCATGGATTGCAAGTTCCTCTGCAAGTCGAGCGATTCGGGGGTGGTGGTTGGCGCCGGCTGAGCCCGGCCTAAGAACCGGTAATTGACCGTCCCCATCACCCCGACCTTCCCCCCCCTTTCTTTTAGGATCGACTCGATGAGGTAGGAGGTCGTTGTTTTGCCATTCGTACCCGTTATGCCGATCAGGGTCAGGAACGACGATGGATCGCCGTAAAAAACAGCCGCAACCCGGGCCAGGGCTTCCCGGACATCCGGAACCACCACCTGGACCGATCCCGCTTCTCTCTGGGGTTTATCGACCAGCAGCGAACGGGCTCCCCGGGACAATGCTTCAGGAATATAGCGCTTCCCGTCTTCCCGGTATCCGTCCATGGCCGCGAAAAGAAACCCGTCCTCAACTTGGCGGGAGTGATAGGCAATGCCTTTGACTTCCACGGTAGGATCGCCGAAAATCTTTTTTACCGGCAGGCCGGAGAGGAGGCTTTGTAATTTCAATTCTAAGCTCTCCAAAACAAGACAGCTGAAATTTTTATTATACCTTAATCAATCTTG
>CAZIDC010000329.1:0-4084 GCA_964537885.1 uncultured Syntrophaceae bacterium
TGGCGGAGCTCGATTATAAAGTGATTCTTCCCGAGCGGGGACGGCTCTTGGAAGGACTGCTCTGGGTTCCATTCTGGAGATACCGGACGGTCATTGAATCTGAGGGAGAGAAACTCGCAACCATGGCGGATCTTTATCGCCTGGCGCCGCCCACCCGGGTGGTGAACTTCGAGAAGGAGGCGCGGAGGCCCATATATTTTTACATTCCGGCCGTTAAATTCCGCAGCCCCCAGGTTATTCATAATCTGGGAAGCCGGCTTACCTTCGTTCAACCGGAGGGAAAACCCGAACCCTTCCGGGATGGCTCCCACCCGGAAACCGCCGGGGCAAGCCTCCCGGAAAAGGATGCCCGGGAAATGGGGTTAATGATCTTAGGATCGATGATCCCTCAGGGCAGCCGCAAAGCCCGCGCCTGGCTGAAAGGCTGCCGGGTGGAACTTGTTGAACCGCAGATCCTATATTTTCCCTTCGCCCAGGCGGACCTTTTTTACAAAGAACTCGGGACCGGCTTTTCCTTCCAGCGCAACGCCCTTCCTGAAAATCTACCCGGAAATGGCGGGTGAGTTGCCGAAGAACCTTAGACTTTTTTAGCTGCCAGAAACCACATCCAGTGAAAATGTTCCTTGCCGCCGTGGTCTTCATGTTCCTGAATTTCTTCCAGCCGAAGGATTTGGAACCCCCTTTGGAAGAGATGGCGCATATCCTCTTGGTCGAAATAAAAAACCGGCCGGCCTTTTTTACTTTCAAAGGTATGATAGCCAACCTCTTCCCCTTTGCCGAAATCCGGGTCGCGAAGGGACATGGAGGTTAAAACCAGAACACCTTCCTGGCGCAGGGTTTTATAAAACCAGGAGGCAATGGAAGACCGTTGTTCCTGCCCGAAGAGGTGCAAGAGGTTGAAGGTGAAAATTCCATCGAAAGTCTTGGGCCACGAGGGTGGGTTGAGAATATCCCCCGCCTTGTACTCAATATCTAAACCAGCGCTCCTGGCCTCCCGCGAGGCGGTCTCCATGGCCCAGGGAGAGATGTCGAACCCGCCGACATTGAATCCTTGTTGGGCGAAATACGTGGCGTTCCGTCCATACCCGCATCCGGGAATGAGGATATTCTGAAGGCGATGCTCGGCGAAAAGCCTGGCCGCTTCCACCGCGGCCCCACAGGGCTTTTCCCCCCAGATTTTCCCTTCCTTCTTGAACCTAAGTTCCCAGTAAACAGCCTGAATATTCTCCATGTCTTTTCCTTTCCCTCTTTGGGCAATCGTTTCATTCCCCCAATTTGATAATCTCGTAAAAGGTCGCTTGGGTCGTCACCCCGGCGAAAGCCATCCGCCTAAGGGGGAGACCGCCCAGGGGCCCCGGGCCATGGATTCCCTTGGCCCTTACGCACCACCTCTTTTCAAAGGGCTAAAGTATTACAAAGAAACAAGAAAGGCATCCCCGGAATTTGTTGCGGAACATGTCTTCATTTTTTGAAAATGTCAATGAACATAAAAAAACCCCTCACGAATTCTACACCCGATTACGCATGATTTACTGGCGAAGGTTTCTTCTTTTTTGCCGATTTTGGGTGACGGAAAGAATAATTGTATCAATTTAGCGTTTTGAAAAGACACGCTAAATTTCATTGAAAAGTGAAAAATGCAAATTGAAAAATGCAAATTTCTCTGTAACGATTGATAATCTCGTAAAAAGTCAAAAAAGCCCTCACTCCTGCGAAAGCAGTCCGCCTCAGGCGGACAGAACTCTTGAATTCACTGGGTTCCCGCTTTCGCAGGAATGACAAAAATGCGACAAAGAGGACTTTTTACGAAACCATCAATATTCAGCACCGCCTTGTATAGGAAATTTTGGAAGACATCAAAACCGTGAAGATCATAAGAATGTGGACACATTACGAATAGAGCACTTAGGCCCAACTTTTAAAACTTCAAATCCACGGGATATTTAGTGCGTTTCCGTAAATAGTGTTCCGCCCTTTGTAAAGGGGGGTGAGGGGGGATTTAAAAGCAACAACTTATTTAAGGATAGGATCTAAGTATCCAGGCTGGCAGAATAGCTCCCGTCAAGGTCCGCTAGCTTAGTGCGGCTCAGTGACCGGTGCCATGGTTATGTGCCCGGTTCCTGCGGGTTGTCGAACCGAAGAAGTTCCGGGGAGCGGAGCCACGACGGGCAGACCCGCGTGCCGGCTGGACGAGGTGATCTTTCCGCGAAGCGCCGGCCGTACGGAGTCCAAATGGCCCCGTTTTTTCTCGTTCCCGGCGGCGCTGCGGCTGGTGCGGGCGGGCAAACCCGGTATCGCGCGCCGGCGCCGGCATTTGATAATCGAAGCCCGGCAGCTGGCGCCGCTCGACCTTGACCCCGAGCACGCGCTCGATGCTCTGCACCATGGATTCGTCTTCACGGGTAATGAACGTGAAGGCATCGCCGGTCTTCTCCGCCCGGCCGGTGCGGCCGATCCGGTGCGTATAGGAGTCAATGGTATCGGGCATGTCGTAATTGATGACGTGGGTTATGCGGGAGACATCGATGCCGCGGGCGGCAATGTCGGTCGCGACGAGGAGCTGATACGAGCCGTCACGGAATCCGTCGAGGGCCGCCTGGCGCTGGTTCTGCGATAGGTTTCCCTGCAGCGATGCGGCCCGGTAACCGGCCCTGGCTAATTGTTGCCCCAGGCGCTTGGCGCGGTGTTTGGTACGCGTGAAGATCAGGACTGACTCCGTGTCGGTATGGCGCAGCAGCTCCAGAAGGAGCGGGGTTTTGAGGTGCTGGGCGATCGGGTAAAGCGCGTGCGCGACCGTGCTGGCCGGTGCGGCGGGATTGACCTGCACCGTGACCGGGGTCCGCAAAATTTCTTGCGCGAGCCGCCGGATATCATCGGGCATGGTGGCTCCGAAGAGCAAGGTCTGGCGCTGGATCGGAACGTGCTTGATGATTTGACGGATATCAGGCAGGAATCCCATGTCAAACATCCGGTCCGCTTCGTCTAATACAAGCACTTCCACATTGGACAGGTTGATTGTGCCCCGGCGGATGTGATCGAGCAGGCGACCGGGGCAGGCGACGACGATTTCGACCCCGGTGCGCAGTCTTTGGATCTGCGGGTGCATGCTCACTCCGCCGTAGATGGTGGTGCTGCGCCGTTTCGTATGATGGCCAAGGGCACGGATGGCATCGTGAATCTGCTCGGCCAGCTCACGCGTCGGGGCCATGACCAGGGCGCGGACACGGCCGGCCGGCCCTTTGAGCAGACGCTCCAGGATCGGCAGTACGAAGGCGGCTGTTTTGCCCGTTCCGGTCTGGGCTAGGCCCATGACGTCGTGTCCCTGGAGGACCGGGGGGATAGCCTGGCGCTGGATGGGAGTTGGTATGTTATAGCCGAGGGCCTTGACGCCGGCCTCGATCTGGGGATGGAGATTGAATAAAGTAAAACTCATAAACCTTTCTTTCTGCGATGTGTGCTCCGAATGATTCAAGGGCCATCATCGCGACTGGTAGCCGCGGACGCGGCGTGGCCTGTAGCCACACAGCCGGCGTTGGATAATCACCCGGACGAAGAGGGTAACGGTTCGTCTTATCGACGAAAATTCAAGTTTGCAGCTACACCCTGGGTAATCCGGGTGAATAGCAACACAGCCCCCGGGAGAAACCACGCTCGGCTGCTCAAACAAAAGGCCATCAGGACTAATTTGCTGAAAGCCCGCCATCCGATCTGAAAACGGAGATAGCCAATGAAAAGGCCCCCTTCAACAGGAACCAGCCTTTTCCAGCTAATTACAGTTTGACGACATTGATCGCTCTGGGGCCTTTCGGGCTCTCTTCCGTATCAAAGCTGACTTTGTCCCCTTCGGCAAGGCTTTTGAAGCCTTCGCCCTTAATGGACGTATGGTGGACAAAAGCTTCGCCGCCGTCATCATTGGCAATAAAGCCAAATCCTTTGCTGTCGTTAAACCATTTAACAGTTCCTTGGGCCATTTCTTGTATCTCCTTGTTGATGATTTGAAATCTCAGAAGGTCTCGACAAAAAAAAGGCCACAAAGTCAAAAGTCTTTGTGGCCTCCGTAATCGCAAAAACTTCCAAGATTCTG
>CAZIDC010000330.1:0-4061 GCA_964537885.1 uncultured Syntrophaceae bacterium
GCTTGCCTGCCGCAAAGCGCAGCGGGGCCGGAAAAAGAAAACTTCGATGAAATGGAAGCACACCAACGCCAAATCTAAAAAGGGATATGTGCCTCATGATTGCAAGCAATATGGCTTTCCTTCCGGGACCCTGGAATCACTCGGCATTTGGAATATACCGGCTCTTTGGCCCTCAGCTAATTTGGAGATGATCCTTATTTTCTCTTATTTCTACATAACGTCCAATTTCCTAAAAGGTTGATAATCATTGGACCTCTTGCAAAAGGATAAATAAGCACTAAAAAGGGTGAGCTTCAAGGGTTCTTCCGGGTTATAGTTTTTTTGCCAAAAAAATAATACAAGGAGAACCGATGAAGCTCCGGGAAACAATATCATGGTTAATGGGCACGCTGCAACGGAGTTTATTTCCGTATTTGGAGGAATGTTCGGGAACGCCATTAACCGAGAAGCAAAAGCAATTGATCCAAATTCTGGAAATCGTTCAAGTCGAGAGGTCTGTGCCCAAGACGGCCACCCATTAATGGATGGGACGAAAGGTCTTGGAACGAGAGGCCATCGCCCGTGCCTTTGTGGCCAAGGTGGTTTACGACTATCCGACGACTCGTTCGTTGATAACGGCATTACAAGAAACTCCCAACATACGGCAGATTTTTCGTAACAGTTTAGTCCTTATGTTAGCCGGGGAAGATAAGAACGTCATGAATATAGATAAAAAAAGAGGGGAGTAGCCCCCCTCCAGTCCTGAATGCCTTGATGTCCTTTGTTCGATGACAGGGTTTCCTCGGTGGCCGGTTAGAGTTATTTCTGAAGTCGGACTTTATCGGCTATTTCACGGTATACCCGCGGCCATCGAGACATGCGCCCATCGCCCGTTGATAGTCCGCGCGCCTCTTGATATTCTGAGTTTCGGGCGTGCTTCCGGGCGGCTGCGTCGGGTCGAAGCCTGTCTGGTCCTTGGCCCAGAGGTGGCACTCATAGCGATCATCCGCCTGTTTCTCCTCGCTCTGGGCCAACCGCGGATAGATGAACATCTGGTCCGCCGCCGGCGGCGCCTCGCTGACTTCCTTCTGCGGGGGCTCGACGACGACATAGCCGTCCCCTCTATGCGCGTAATAGACTTCATTGGCATAGTAGTAAGGTACGGCGCCCACCCATATCGTAGTGAAATAGGGGGGCAGGAAGGGAACGAAAAGACCTACCGGAGGCAGGACGATGGCGAAGCGCGGCCCCTGCGGGCGGAACCAGACGCCTCCGGAGAAATAGAATCGTGTACCGCCGTGAACCACCACCCGGTGGTTGTGGGGCAATTCTCTGATCACCTGGCCGTGGGCCGGGTAATAACGGTCATGGTGATAACGCGAATCCTTGAATTGGCGTTGGCGGGACCTGCGGTCATCCGCATGCGCCGCCCGCGTCAATCCGGATAGTATCACGCCCGACAACAGGGCGAGCATCAGCCCCAAAACGAGGTACCTGTTTGTTTTGCGAATATTGGTCATGGTTATTGCCTCCGTAAAATCAACTAAGGATTTTCGCTACAGTTTCTTGGTATCCCTTACCGCACGCTGTAGTCGCGCCCTTCCATGCAGGCGGACATCGCCCGACGGAAGCGTGACGCATTCGCTTCAAGCCGGGCGTTGCTGGCATGGTCTTGCGCGGCATAGGCCTCCCCCTGCTGGCGAGCGGATTCCATTCTCGCCGAATCCGATGCTGCGCCGGCTATAGCCCCCCCGGATGCGCCGATCAAGGCGCCCCTCATGGCATGCCTCGGTCCGCCGATCAGCGCGCCCAGCACGGCACCAGCTATCGCCAGAGTGGCGGTATCATGCCCCGGCGGAGGCATCGGCACTACCCTCACGCGCTGATCCTTCGGGATCGCTGACTGACCGGGATCAAATCCGGTCTGCTTTACAGCCCAGTTGTAGCATTCGTAATGGTCGCGGGACTGCTGCTCGTTTGTCTGACCTGCTTTCGGGTAAAAATAGAGCTGAGTAAGGGGGATCTTCGAAGTCTCGACAGCAACTTCGGGCTCTGGTCTTGAAGCTGTACGATAAGGCGCATGATAACATGCCGACAACAAAAAGACGGTCAGAAAAAGCAAAACCCAAAAGCAAGTTTTTGAGACTTTCATAGTCTTTTCTCCTTTTATGACCATAGAAAACGTCGTTCATTCCTTTGGACTCTTCAGCCAAGGATCCGGGTGACCGTGCGCGAGATATTTCTCGCCCTACTATAATAAACGACTTGGCGGCTTAACTTAATCTTTAATGAAGCAACTTTAATACCAGAACTCGATGCCCTTTAAAGAAACAAGAAAATAATTAATAATTATATGTAACTTTCAAACCATCACAAAAGTTTGCTCTGCCTTAACGAATTGTATTATCTCGACAATTAAGTCGAACAGCCGGGAGGAAGGTGGCCACTTTCACTAAATTATCAATGACTTATGCAAAATTTCGCAAAATTCCCCTTGATCGACAAAGATGTCGAGATCGGGCGGGCCCTAAAAGACCTAAGGGACTGGCAGGTTTTGCCAATTTCTTGCGACCCTAAAGAACAGCCCGTCGCCAGAAACTATTCAGTTGTCAAAGAGTTGATCTCGATTCCTCCCAAGTATTCGGTTTCGCAGGTCGTAGGGTTTCTCAAGGGCAAGAGTGCCATCCAAATTGCCCGGGTGTATCTTGGGAAGAGGAAGAATTTTGTAGGTCAACATTTTTGGGCCAGAGGGTATTTTGTTTCCACCGTTGGGGTGAATGAGGAGACGATCCGGGCGTATATAAAAGCCCAGGAAAAAGAGGATCGTTGGCTCGATCAAGTGAATCTGTTCCAAAAGTGAGGCACCACCTTTAGGTGGTGCCAAATCCAATCCGCCTTGAGCGGTTCACGGTTTTTCAAGCCTCCGGCTCTGCCGGAGGTCATAACTCCTCTACTTTCCTTCTTGAATTTTTGCCCTTAAGGCGGTAAGCAATGTTTTAAGGTCCTCCAGATCTTTTTTGCTCACCCCTTCGTTTTCCTCGGGGAAGTGCGTCTCCCAGATGGGCTTCAGGGGACGCCGGTTGAGGTTCAGGGAGAGAACATCAAAGCGCTGGTAGTGCCCCACGATGTCGTGCTGCAATTTCTGATCGATGATTTTTTCGATGTCGATTTCGGCAATGACCATTCCTTCTTCGTTGGGGTCCAGGGGTCCGGCCAGGCGCTTTCCGTCCGGGCCGTAGATCGCGGTCAGCCCCAGGCTTCCGTTGCCGACCATCCGTTTCTTTTCTTCCGTATCTCCCAGAACCCTGGCGATTTCCGGGGTAAAAACACAGCAGGAGACCACGTTGAAAAGCTTTCCTTCGAAGGCATGTCCCGCGCTGCGGATCTCGATGGCGTGGGCCAGGTCGTATTTCGATTCGTCGCCAGCGGGCTGCCCGGGGTAGTTGGCGATGTGAACCTGCTCCCCCTGGGCGATCAGCGCATACCGGGCCAGGCTGTTGGTGTTCTCCCCGCAGTTGAGCATTCCCAATTTGCCAATGTCCGTGTCATAAACCTTCAGGGTGGAGCCGTCTCCTCCTCCCCAGGTTAATTTTTCGGCAAAAGTCGGAACCAGCTTGCGGTGGGCGCCCAGGATCTTCCCCTTCCGGTCGATGAGGACGTTGGTGTTGTAAATCGTCCCCAGGGTCTCCGGGACCCGCTCATTGATCCCCATGACCACGTAGGCGTTCACCTTCCGGGCGTATTCGCAGACCCGGTCCATGGCCGGGCTGGGGATTTCCACGGAATTCTTGACCAGCTCCCGAAAATACTTGTGCCCCCGGTAGGGATTGTCCAGGCGATTCCACCAGGGGTAGGCCGGGATGTAAACCTCGGGGAAAGCGATGAGCTCGGCTCCCTTAGCCGCGGCTTCTTCGATCAGACGCCCGGATTTTTCGACCGTCGCCTCCCGGTCCAGGAAAACGGGGGCAGCCTGGATGGCTGCGGCCTTGAACTTTGGAAAAGTATCTCCCATGGATGACCTCCTTTGTGTTTCACCAAAGAGACCCAGAGAACAGAGGATTTTCATTAGCTCCGAATCTTAG
>CAZIDC010000331.1:0-4061 GCA_964537885.1 uncultured Syntrophaceae bacterium
GTAGGAATCAAGAAGGGAATGGTGCCGGCAAAGATATAAGTTATCTCATACTTCGGTACCACGCCTTTCAGGACAAAAAGGTTAAGACCAAAGGGTGGAGTAACCAGGCCAATTTCCGCGAGCACGACGTAAAGGACGCCGAACCAGATGAAATCGAAGCCCAGGCTTTTAATGATGGGGGCGACAAAGGGCAGGGTGAGGACCAGCATGGACAGAGAATCGAAGAAGCATCCCAGGATGAGATAAAGGATGCAGATCAGCATCAGCATTGTATATTTGCCGACATCCAGATTCAGCATGAAGGCGGCAGTGGCCTCCGTGAGACCGATGTATTGAAAGACCTGCCCCAACATCCGGGCCGTAAAAAGAACAAAGGCGATCATGGCGCTGACGTTCACCGCGGAGAGCATGCTCTCTTTCAGGGCCTTGTAAGTCATTTGCCGGAAGATCAGAGCGAGGATGATGCTCAGGAAAGCCCCCAGGGACGCCGATTCCGTGGGGGTCATGATCCCGGAGAAGGTCGTACCCAATACCAGGGTAATGACGACCAGAAAAGGAAAGATATCCCAGAGGGCGGAAAATTTTTCCTTCGCGGTATATTTCCGGGTCGAGCTTTTTGGGGCCAGGGCGGGATTGCGGATCACCAGAATGGTCACGGTGATCACGAAGAATAGGGTCAGAATGATCCCGGGTACGACCCCCCCGGCAAAAAGACGCGCCACCGAGACGTCCTGCCAGCCCCCGTAGACGATCATGATGAGGCTGGGGGGGATGAGAACGCTCAAGGTGCCGGAGATGGCGATGGCGCCCAGGGACATCTTGGGGTCGTATCCCGCCTTTTCCATTTCCGGGAAGCAGATCCGGCCGAAGGTGGCGGCCGCGGCGAGGCTGGAGCCGGAGATGGCTCCAAAGATGGCGTTGGCGACGATCATGGCCGAGGCCAGACTCCCGGGGAGATTCCCGAAGATTTTTTCGGCTCCCCGAAAGAGCCCGCCGACAATTCCGGTAGTGGCATATATGGTTCCCATGAACACAAAGAGGGGGATGGCCGTAAAGGTAAAAGAATTCATTATATCAAAGGCAGCCCGGGCGAAATAATCCATGGGCTGATTGACGAAAAAGATTAATCCCAGCCCGGCAACGATTCCCATGGCCGGGGCGATCTCGATGCCCAGAACCAGGAGAACAAGCAACCCTCCGAGGAGGGAAAGGGACATTAATTCCAAACTCACGGCGTTATTCTTCCACTCTCTCACCCGCCCGAATCTTGACCATGGCCCGGCCGATATCCCCTACGAGCATCAAGGTAAGCATGACGAAGCCGATGAATATCGTTAATTGTGGCCAGAATAAAGGAAAGGTAAGCCAGGTTGACGAGCGCAGGTTGATTTTGAGGGCGTAGGTGATCATTTTCCAGGCGGCCCGGTCCATTTGGATCATAAAAATCAAAGTTACGATCAAGCCCAGGAGCCGCACCCATCCATAGACTTTGGGGGAAAACCGGGTCACGAGGATTTCAATGCGCACGTGCCCTTTCTGCCTCCAGGTATAAGCAAAGCCGAGATACGAAAGGGCCACGAGCATATAGGCGCTGAACTCGTCGGAAACCATGAGAGGCCGGTGCATCACATATCGCATGAAGACGTCCGCCACAACGAGCATCATCATGATCGGCACTAACCATCCGGAGATATAGCCGCCCCCGTAAGATAATTTGTCGATAAGGATGCCGAGCTGCTTCATGGCAATAAAAGGCCCTTTTCGGTTGTCCCCAGAAAAACCTTGAGCAAGCCCATTACCAAAACCCAAGCTTGCTCAAGGAGTTGACCCTGCCCCAAAGCTATTTTTTCAACATGATTTTGGCGCCGCCGGCATAATTGGCGGCGATGTCGAGAATCTGTTTCCCGTTGGGGCCGGCGATCTTCAGCCACTCGTCGATGGTGGGCCGGGTGATTTCCCTGGCCTTGTTGATTTCGGCCTGGATGGGCTGGGTGACTTTCATTTTGCTGACCTTCAGGCCCACATCTGCTTCCAATTCTTCAACCTTGGCGCCATACGCGGTCTGTCCCTGCATTTCTCTTCCGGTATCCAGAAGGATCTTTTTCAGGTCGGCGGGCAGTCCATCAAACTTGGCTTTGTTCACCACCAGCATGCCGCCAAATACCGACTGAATTCTCCAGAAGCTCACGTGGGTGCAGACATCCGCGAGGCCGAATCCCAGGGCCCAACCGCGGGAGGTCTGGATGGCGTCCACCGTGCCCCTGGACAAGGCTTCCATGATTTCCGCGGTAGGAATCGTCAAGGGGGAAGCGCCCAAAAGCTTCATGGCCAGGGTGGTAATCAACCCGGAGGTCCGGATTTTAAACCCTTTGAAGTCGTCCACCGTGGCCACCGCCTTTTTGGCCCAAATCCCATCCAGAGCTTCCACGGCAATATCGGCGATTTTCACCAGTCCTTTTTCGCCGTAGGATTTTCTCTCAAGATCAATAAGCCGGGGATCGTTGAGGAAGGCCTCGTATTCGAAGATATTGTCCCAGAAGAAAGGAAGGGCGTAATCCCATTGAGGGAAGGTACCCGCGACCCAGGGAATTCTCTCCCAGCCGATGTCCGCGCGCCCGGCGATAACCGCGTGCACGACCTCATTCACCGGGAAAAGGCTCATCTTGGTATCCAGCACGAGCCGCCCTTTGGAATTTTTTTCCAGGAGCTTTTGAAAGCGGGGATAGGGATAAAATGACCAGGTGTTGGCCGCCGGTCCCGGGTTCGTGGCAAAGGTCCAGGTAATCTTTGCCCCTGATTTTTTGGCCTGGGCTTCGGCATAGCCTCCCAGAACTGAAAATAACAAGGCCAGGATCAAACCGAAGATCCCCACCATCATCCACAATCTGTCTTTTTTCATTTTAACCTCCTTCCTTAAAGAGTATTCTTGGTTTCCTGAAAATACCTTGGTTAACCTTCCTCGAAATTTTCTCTTCCCCGCGCCGTTCCCGAGAGTATATTAACCCTCCCGGAATCTGTCAAGGGTGTAAAGGCCATCCATTTGGAATCCGGATGACCACTTTGTTGGCCTTCTCTTTGGGGTCTAATAAAATCTCAAAGGCCCTAAGTAGATCGCTCAAGGGAAGCTGATGGGAGATGAGGGGCTTTAGCTGGACTTGCCTGTTCTTCAGCAGCTCCAGAGCCACTTGAAAATCCCAGCAATACCCGCGGCTCCCCCGGACCTGAATTTCTCTCTGGGCAAAGAGGTTAACGGGGAAAATTACCCGCAGGGGGTCTTCAAACAGGCCGATCAAAACGCAAACGCCCCCTTTCTTTAAAGATAGGGCACTTTGCGTCAGGGTCTTTTCCAGACCCACGGCCTCGAAAGATCGGTCCACCCCCATCCCCTGGGTTTCCTTGAAGATCCGTTCCACCGGATCTTCTTCAGACGCATTTATGGTTAAACTGGCTCCGAGCGAGGTAGCCGTATCCAGCCGGTGTTGCCGGATGTCCACTACAAAGACCTCAGTACATCCCGCGGCTTTCAGCGCTTGAAGCAGGAAGAGGCCAATGCCTCCGGCGCCAAAGATGGCGGCAGTGTGTTCACGGTTTACCTCGGCCCTGCGGACAGCGTGGATGGCTACGGCCAAGGGTTCCAGAAGAGCGCCTTCTTCATAGGAAATAAAACTCGGTAGAGAATGAACCCGATTCTCGGCCACAACGAAGTAAGGGGTAAACCCTCCCTGGCCGGAGCTGTATTGGTAACCAATATTCTGGCAGAGATGATACTCTCCCTTCAGGCAGAAATAGCATACCCCGCAGGTAATCACCGGTTCAACAGCCACCCGATCTCCCAGGGAAAATCTCGCTACGGATTGGCCTTTGCCGATAACTTCTCCGGAAAGCTCGTGGCCGATGGCCATGGGCAGGGAAGCTAACGGGTGCTTCCCTTTGTAAAGGTGTATATCTCCCCCGCAGATACTGCAGGCCTTGACCCTTAGCAATACATCTCTCTCCCCAACGGGCAGGAGCGTCCTTTTTATGAATTCCACCTTCCCCGGTGCGGTAACAACGGCCATGGG
>CAZIDC010000332.1:0-4059 GCA_964537885.1 uncultured Syntrophaceae bacterium
AGCAAATCGTATTTCATGGGTGCTCCTTTCCTGTGGTAAGGTTGACTTTTTGGGGACAATTCTATACCATTGACTGAAAATTCCTGATAGGAGGTGACATTATGAAACTTGAAAAGAGCGCCCTAAGTATGGATTCTGGTACGACTCGCCGGTCCTTCCTCAAGGGGGCGGCGGTGCTAAGCGGCCTTATGGTTTTTGACCCGCGGCTTGGGTTCGGCGCGGAGAAACCCAAGGATTTTCCCACCAAACCATTGAACCACATCATACCATCCACACCGGGCGGCGGATTCGATGGGAGCTCCCGCGTTGCCGCCGTGGCCTGGGAGAAGAAATTAGGGGTTCCCATCAAGTTTTCTCATCTGCCGGGAGGCTCAACAACCATAGGTGTCGGCAGGATGCTTACCACCACGGATGGGTATACCACATCCATAACCACCATTTCAATGCTCTATTTGGCGCTGGAGATTCAGAAAGCCAAGTTCACCTGGAAGGATATTACCTTCATAGGCAATCTGGCCACTGATCCCAACCAGCTCATGGTCCATAAAGACGCTCCTTGGAAGACCGCCCGGGAGTTTATCCAAGAGGGAAGGAAGGCTAAAACATCGCTGAAAATTTCGACATCTCACCCTACGGCCAATAATACCTTAGCGGCTAAAATTTTCATCCAGCTCGCGGGGATTAATGCCGAGGTCGTTGCCTTTGACTCCGGAGGCAAATCGCGGAATGCTCTTGCTGGAAAGCACGTGGATGCCTGTTGCGGTCCCATGTTCGGATCAATGAGTTCAAGGGAATTGGTTCGGGGCCTGGTCGTTTTTCAGGACGTCAATCCGGTGCCCAATTTATGGCCGGGCTGCCAAGCAATTAAGGAGGCTCTTGATTTCGATATGCCCAAGAGCCAGGATCCCTATGCGATCCTCTACCCGAGAGAGGTCGCTAAAAATCATCCGGAGCGGTACAAGTTTCTCGTGGAAACCTTCCGGGAAACTCTCC
Source organism: uncultured Syntrophaceae bacterium (assembly GCA_964537885.1). Classification (GTDB taxonomy): domain Bacteria; phylum Desulfobacterota; class SM23-61; order SM23-61; family SM23-61; genus CAZIDC01. The sequence continues at coordinate 994 of CAZIDC010000332.1, forward strand.
AGGAAAATGAGATCAAGCAGCTTGGCGAAAAACCCGGGCTGACTCCCTTTCTGGACTACTGGTCTCCGGAAGTATGTGAAAAATTCGTTAAAGACTTCGACGCGGTTTACAAAAAATATGGCCATTTGTTAAAGAAATAAAGGCCTCCCTCCCGAGGCCTCAGAAACGCCGAGCGTGGTCGGAAAAAGGTGGATAGCCGAGAAAGAACCGATTCCTATGGATACAAAAGAAAAGAGAAAATGGCTCCAAAGGATTAAATGGGAAGAGCTCTTTGTCCCTTTTCTATCAATTTTCTTTTCTCTACTCTATCTTGGCCAAGTATGGCGGGAACCGCGGATCGTGGTCCTATGGCCATACATCATCATGGCCATGCTGGTCGGTTGCAGCGCCCTGATCGTGCTTAAAGATCTGATGGAGGGGCGGGGGCAAGAGGATAGAAAGGAGGGAACCTTCGTCGGGATTTTGCCCTGGATGAAAATGGCGGTAAAGCCACTCCTTATCAGCGGGGCCACCATAATCTATCTTGCCGGCGTGGGCTGTCTGGGGTTTACCCTATCTAATTTTTTGTACCTGGTAATATTGATTTGGCTTCTGGGAACTCGAAAGATCCGGACGCTTTTCGGCCTCTCCTTGTTGATCAGCGTGATCTTGCATTTAGTGATGATTGATTTTCTGCAAATGCCTGTGCCGAGGCTCATTATCCCTTGGATAAATTGGCAAATATAGGTCCATTTCATGGATTTTTTTCCCAGTGGTGATGTCCTGAATGGAGCGCTCTCCCTCCTGTTCCAGCCAAACATACTGGCTTGGCTGGCCGTGGGGATAATAGCCGGATTCATCGTGGGGGCCATTCCGGGGTTCAACGACACCAATTTTTTAGCAATGGTCCTCCCTTTCACGGTCTACATGGGCCCGATGGAGGCCGTGATATTTATGATGGCCGTTTATTGCGGGTCGCAGACCGCCGGCTCCATACCGGCCATCCTCGTTAATATCCCCGGGACTCCATCCAATGCTCCGACCACTCTCGAAGGATTCCCTCTCACCAAGCAAGGGAAAGCGGGGGAGGCCTTGGGCTGCTCGCTTTTTGTATCTACGGTAGGGGGGTTTGCCAGCGCTTTGGTGTGTCTCGTGCTGGGACCCATTATTGGTACCTATGCCCTGACCTTCGGGCCGGCGGAAATCTGCGCTATGGCCGTCTTTGGGATATCAGCCGTAGGTTCATTGACCGGAGGGAGCATAGCCAAAGGCATAGCCTCTTCGCTCCTGGGGCTTTTGCTGGCTACCATCGGAACCGAGATGGAACTGGGAAGGATGCGCTCCACATTCGGGTTTCCCGAGCTCGCCGAAGGGTTTCCCCTGATTCCTTTCCTCTTGGGGGCCTTCGGGTTTTCCGAAGTTCTTCTGTTAGTGCGGGAGGAATATGTGATCTCCAACCCCTCGGTTTTTCGCTTCAAGGGCTACAGTTCCTTATTTCAGGGGATGAAGGAGTCTCTGCGCTTCAAGCTGCCTATGTTCTGGTCGGCGATCATCGGGATCATAATCGGTATCGTCCCCGGGGTAGGCGCCGGGGTAGCCACCTGGATCAGCTACGGACAGGTTAAAGCCTGGTCCAAAACCCCCGAGAAATTCGGGACCGGGCATTATGAGGGTCTGGTGGCCACCGACACCTGCAATAACGCCGTAACGGGAGGAGCCTTAATCCCCACCCTGACGCTGGGCATCCCGGGCAGCGGTACTACGGTGGTGATTATGGCCGCCTTAATGGTCAATGGTATTCAGCCCGGCCCCAGCCTTTTTATGAATTTTAAGCAGGAAGCCTATGCGATCTTTTTCTCATTGTTCTTAAGCAATGGGCTTATGTTCTTAGTGGGATTGGCAGTGATGAGAGTTCTGCCTCTGGTCGCCTATGTTCCCACCCGGATCCTCACTCCCGTCATGGGTTTGTTTTGCTTAGTGGGCGGGCTGGCGTGGCGCGGGTTCGTTTTTGACATGGGGCTGGTGTTTTTATTTGGGTTAATCGGTTTAGTGATGAAGCGGAATGGATATTCCACCCCCGCTCTGGTTCTGGCCTTGATTCTGGGTCCCATTGCCGAGAAAAACCTGGTCTGGAGCCTCAAGATTGGTGGTTGGGGTATTTTTCTTCGACCCATCAGTCTGGCCATCCTATTGGCCACTGCCGTTTCTCTCTTCCTGCCCATTTTTATCAGGAGGCTCGCCCGGGCAGGGCATAAGTGACCCATTGCGGGATGGATATACTTTGGAAGAAGCCCTTTGGCGTGGGGGCTGCCGTGGGGAGGGAATTTTTATGTCATTAGCGATTACCTGGTATGATAACGCTGCTTTTCGAGTCGTGACCGAAGAACACATTCTTTGGTTTGATCCATCGGTTAACAAGAATTCTGGTTCTCCCATTAGGACCGCGGATATTAACGAAAGAGCCGACTTTGTCTTTACCACCCATGGGGACCCCGGCCATTTTGTTAATAGCGTAGAAATCACCGTGCGAACGGGGGCCAGGTTTGTAGGTTCCGAGGATTTAGGCCGCTTCATTTTGGCGAACCGGCAACTTCCGCCGGGTCGAGTTATTTCCTTGAAATTTGAAGAAACCAAAAAATTAGGCGGCCTGGAGGTTTATTTATTCGAAGCGGTTCATCCCGAGCTGCCCCCTGAGCTTATCCAGGTGATGGATAATTGGGGTACTGTCCCATCCAGGAATGGAGGCTTTGTGGTGCAGGGGAATGGCTACTGCTTTTGTCTTTTGGGTGATTGCCTCCACTCGGAAAAATTTGAGAAAATAGGGCAAAGGTTTGACATAGATTTTGGAATGATTCCAGTGCAGGGGAAGCGGCACGTAAATTCCACCCCCGAGGAGGCGGCGGAAAGCGGCGCGCGGATTGCGAGAGATCTTGGATTGAAGGTCCTCTTTCCCGTCATCCAGTACCAAAGAGAGCTATTAAGGATTGAACCTCTGCGGAGACGGCTCAACGAAATGGGGGTTCTCACTAAAGTCATTGTGGAAAAACCGGGAACGGTTCACCGGTTGGAAACATTCTAATATAGTGA
>CAZIDC010000333.1:0-4030 GCA_964537885.1 uncultured Syntrophaceae bacterium
GCTTATAGCGCCCATCCTTTCGTGAAGAAGCAGGAAGGCGGGGTAATGACCGTCCCTGAATTTTTAAAAGAAGTTCGCAAGCTCGTGCTGCAATTTTCTCTTGGCGAGCTGCCGGGTTTCCGGGATGTGCAGCGGGAGACGCAGGGGCGGGGCGAGGCGATCGAACTCGACCCCGTAACGCAATATTATCTGCTGCACCGCGCCTATTTCGGCCTTGAACCCGCGCCCGCTGGGGCTTGCATCCTTTATGCGAATGCCTGCGGCAAGAACGAGACGGAGCTGAAGTTAGTGTGGAACATCATCGAACAGGGAGGCAAATCCAAACGCGGCCGGCCTACCAAAGAAGATTCCGAAATGGAAGAAGAGAATATAGGCGAGACGAAAGGCAACGAATATCGTCTGCTGGATTGGTCCGAGCGGGTGAAGGATGAGCGCCTTGGGGAGACCCGCGGGGGTAATCCTGCTCCCCTGATTGATCGTTTGCATCGCCTGATGCTACTTTTTAATCAAAACCGAACAGGTGAAGTTCAGCAGGCATTTGACGGCTGGGGGTTGTCCAGCGAACGGGCTTTCGGCCCTCTGCTCCAGGCCGTCCGCGAGCTGGCGGTTCGGGATGAAAGGGAAACGGAGAGGCGTCTGGTGGAAGCCCTGGCGACGCAGCTTAAGATGAATCACCGGACGGTTGTTACGGAAAGTATGGTTCGGGAAGCGTCGCTCTTTGATTATGGAAGGAAAAGTGATTAATCCAAAATCCCCCCTCGCCCCCCTTTTTCAAAGAGGGGAAAGGAGTTTTCATGAGCAAAACATCTGTGATTCTGCCATGGAAAAAGACCTGCACTCTCAGGCAAGAGATTCGGGAGCGCAAGCATACCTCCAGCGATTTCGCCATTGATCTACAAAAGGTCATAAATGGAGGACCGGGGGCGAAACCTTATTATTGCGATCCGGAACAATTCTTTGCCACCACTTACGCTACGCAGAATCTGAGGCAGCTATGCAAGGTTGTCCTCCGCAGGCTGGCTGACGCCGGGGGCGGGGAGCCTATCATTAATATCGCCCAAACCTTTGGAGGCGGCAAAACCCATACTTTGACTGCCCTGTATTACCTTACGACCCTGGAGGAAAAACTGCCCAAGAAGCAGACATCCGTAGGTATGATTCTGAACGATGCCCAGATCAAAAATCCACCTATGGCCAGGGTGGCCGCTGTTTCTTTCGACAAGGTGGATTGGAAGGTGGGCGGAGATGTGAAATCCCCCACAGGCGAGATCCGCCAATTCCGCATGCCCTGGAATTTGATTGCCTGGCAGCTCCTTGGCCAGAAAGGGTTGGATATTCTGCAGCGCGATGAGACCCAGTCTGATTTTGACACCCCCCCTGCTGACACGCTTTGGGCGAAAATTCTGAATGAGGTCGAAGGGACGGGGCATGGGGCACTGATCCTGATCGACGAATTCCTGATGTGGGCGCATGATGCGGCTTCTCCTGACCCTGCGGGGGAGCGGAGGGATCGGGGGCCGGTTTGGTATGACCGGTTGAAGAATTTCTTCCAGAAACTGGCTCAGGCCGTGGAATCTTCCCGGCGTTCCTGCCTGGTCGTTTCTTTACTGGCAACGGAACCGGCTAAAAACGATGAAGTCGGCAAGGCGATCCTCACGGCCTGCAACAGCGGCTTGAACCGGCAGGCATCCATCCAGTCTCCCGTGGAAAAGGACGACCTTGGCGAATTGCTCCGCCGCCGGCTCTTTGAGAAATATCCGGAAAATGAAACCGATCGGCATAAGCATATCCTGGCATTTTGGCATCGCTTGGAATCGGTAGATAGGATTCGAGCGAAGATGCCTGATGCGGAAGAGCGGCTGAAAAAATCCTATCCCTTCCACCCCGATCTTTTGGACCGGTTCTTTGGGAAATGGACGGACCTGGATCAGTTTCAAAGAACGAGAGGCGTTCTTCAAACCTTTGCCATGGCCTTGCGGGATGCCGAGGCCTGGGACGAGTCCCCCTTGATTGGTCCGCAGGTTTTTTTGCCTGCGCCGGGCCAGGACGGATTGAGTGAAGCCCTGCAAAAACTTGCGGAGAATGCCAAAGACTCGGACCGGACGAGGAATCCCCAATGGCCGGCAAATTTGAAAACCGAACTTCCCCGCGCTCTCGAAGCTCAAAAGGCGGAGGCCGCCACTTTAACTGGGCGGGAAATCGAAGCGGCTTGCATCGGCTCCTTTATTTATTCCCAGCCAATCGGGGAGCAGGCAGAATTGAGCGATCTTCGCTGGTTGATAGGCGCGACCTGCGATATGCCTGCCGTGCTCAATAACGGTTTAAAAGCCTGGGCAAAGGCCTCCTGGTATCTGGAAGAATGCGAGGCCACCGAGGCAGGAACCGAAGTTCCCAAGTTCTGGCGGCTTGGGCCCAAGCCAAACCTTAACCAACTGCATGACTCCTACAAAAGACAGGCACTGAAACACGCCAGGAGCAAATTCGATGAACTCGCGGCCAAAAAATGTCCTCCATTGTATGAAGGGGTTGAAGAAGGGGTTATTGTGCACAAGCTTCCTCCTTCCCCTGCGGATGTGGAAGATGATGGCCAATTCCGCCTGGTTGTCCTGGGGGCCGAATATGCCGGAAGTACAGGAGACCCACCGAATCCAAAAGCTGTTGAGTTCCTGCGCACCCATTCATCGCCTGCGGATACGCGCACCTATCAAAATATTCTTCTCATCGCAACGCCAAGCATCCCCGGTCTGCATCAGGCTGAACAGCATATTGCCGAATGGATGGCCTGGGGTGAAATCAAATCATCATCCCAATATAGAGAGATGGACTCTTTCCAGCAGGAGACCGTAAAAAAAAGGGAGAGAGAATCCCTTCAGCAGGCTCAAACCTCCGTAAAGAATGCCTATGAATTAGTCATTTATCTCCACAACGATGGGACGGTTCAGTCCAGAAAAATCACCATGGGGGCGCAATCTCTTTTTGCGACTTTGCTGCTGGAAAAAGAATTGCGGTTGTTCAAGGAAAAAATCGATGCGCAAGCCATTATGCCAAATGGACTCTATCCGGTATGGCCTCCGAGCACTCCCGATGTACAGGTACGCGACTTGTATCAGACTTTCGGGCAGGAACCTCGTCTCCCCAAATTGCTGAGCCAGCGGACGGTTGTCAGGACGATTGAAGATGCCGTGAAAAGGGGAGTCCTTGCTTTGTGCTGTAAGAGACCCGACGGTTCCGAGCAATGGTATTGGAAGAGCGATATCGATATGGCCGACTGGGAAAAGCAAGGCGAGGCATGGCTGCCGGAGAAAGCGACGCTAAACTCTTTGAGTCTCTCAGCCATAATTCCGGATTCGTTGCCGGGACTTTGGCCCGCAGGTGACTTCGGGGTAAAGCTTGCCGCTTTATGCTCATGGTTTGACGGTAAACATGCGTATGAAGAAAAATCACATCCGGATTATCCGCCCGAAAAGCGACCGATTCCCAGGGTGGATTACAGGCAGGTGCATCAGGCGGCAAGTAAAGCGGTAACCAATGGATCCCTTTGGCTTGTTCTGGGGAATGACAGCGTATATCAAACAACGCCCACAGCTATTCAGCTTGACTCGGAGGCTATACTGTTCCGCCCGCCTCAGCCCTTGGCGGCAATTGATTTTCTTCCCAGCGCTTTGCCTGGGGCTTGGTCGATTGAAGAGGAACCGAAAACAAAGGTGGAGACGCTCTATGCAGAACTAAAAGCTGCCCGCGGGAAACCATGGCCTGAAAAATTGTTCCTTGATGGCTTAAATGCAGCCATTGGACAAGGATTTATCCATCGTATATCGGGATCGGGTCCAATTGGTTCATTAGCTCATGATGGAAAAGTTGGCGTTCAAATAAAAAAAGAGACTCTGCCTCCACCATCGCCAGCCCCGACACCCGGCCGTAAAATGACCAACACGGTAATCCTGAATGCCGCCGAAGTGCAAACGTTGGCCGAGGAAATTTCACACCTTACCAAGACATTGGCCGGTTGTGATCCTCAAATTGAGGTAAG
>CAZIDC010000334.1:0-4017 GCA_964537885.1 uncultured Syntrophaceae bacterium
CCTTGCGCAAGCTGCGCCACCCCTCCCGCTCGAAAAAGCTGCGGTCTTTCGTGGAGGGATAAATTCGTTCGGAGTTATAAGTTTTTTTTACCCCGGACCCCTAACTCCGTGCTGTTTAATTGGAGTTCTTGACAACAAGTTGGGAAAGAGGTATCTTTAAATAACAGAGAACAAGGGGCCCATAGCTCAGCTGGAAGAGCCACCGGCTCATAACCGGCAGGTCCCTGGTTCGAACCCAGGTGGGCCCACCATGATCTTCAAGATGAATGCCATAGATCCCATGATGCCGGGAACAGAAGAAAGGCCGCTTGCCCAACCGTCCAGGGCCTAAACCACAAAGTGCACCTCTTGGGGTGCACTTTTTTTTTGGGGGAGGAGAAAGAATTGCGAGAGCAATTGGAAAGGCTGGTTGCCCTGCAGACCGTTGACCTGAAGATCCAGGAAATGGAGCGGGTGAAAGGGGAAATTCCCCAGCGGATCGTCTCTCTGGAGGGGGATTTCCGGAAAGAAGAAGAGAAAACTCTGGGAGAGCGAACCGAGCTGGAAAGGCTCCAGAAACAGCGCCGGCAAAAAGAAAAAGATTTAGAGGAAGAGGTCGAACGGGTGAAAAAAGCCGAGGCCCGGGTCTTCGAGATCAAGACGAATAAGGAATATCAGGCCGTTTTGAAAGAGATCGAAAACGCCAAGAAACTCAACCGGCAACGCGAAGAAGAAATTTTAGGCATCCTGGAGCGCATCGAAGAGATGCAAAAACAACTGGGCAAAGGCGAGAAAAACCTGGAGACTAAGCGCAAGGCGGTTCAGCAAGAGGTCGCTGAGCTGGAACTTCAGGCAGCCTCTTTCGCCGACGAGATGGCGGGGGAAGTTCAGCAACGGGAAAGACGGGAAAAGGAAATTTCCCCGGATCTGCTGAGCAAGTACCGCCGACTCCTGGAGAAAAGGCAAGGGGTGGCCGTGGCCAAGGTACAAAACGGAGTTTGCCATGCCTGTAATATGAACCTCCGCCCCCAGCTTTATATCGAGCTGCAAAAACAAGAGTCGCTCATCATCTGCCCCAATTGCAGCCGGATTCTTTTCTGGGAAAACGGGTTGGATAAGGCTAAAGAAACGTGACCGCTGCCAACCATCCTGATCCCCTTCCCTTTGCGGGAGAAGGGCAAGAAACTCAGCACCCTTCAGAAGAAAGCGTGCTCCGGCACCTGGCTCAGACTTTGAGCGTGACTAAAACTCTCAAGCGCTTTTCCTCATTAAAAGCGCAAGACTTGCAAGAGATCCTCCTCCGCAGCGCCAGGCGGGTCGAAGAGAACCGAGAACCCGCTCCCAGGCTCCCCGACAGAAAAGGGCTACCGGAATTTTTTATTCACGCCGATGGAGCTTCTCGCGGGAATCCTGGGGAGGCGGGAGTGGGAGCTGTGATTACCGACGCCCGGGGCCGGACGATCAAGGAGCTCAAGCGTTTTCTGGGATTGGCCACCAATAATGTCGCTGAATATCAGGCGGTTATCTTGGCCCTGGAAAAAGCCCTGGATCTCGGCGCGGGAAGCGTCACCGTCAACTCGGATTCAGAGCTGGTGGTCCGGCAAATTCGGGGAGAATATAAAGTCCGGGAATCGCACCTCAAGGAATTGCACCGGCGTGTCCTGGAGAATTTGAACCGCTTTTCCCGGTACAGCATCCATTATGTCCCCAGGGAAGAGAACCGCCGGGCGGATCAATTGGCCAACGAGGCGATTGACCAGAAAGCTTATGGCTCATAGCAAGGTTGCTCAGCGTTCCCGTTTTTAAATCGGGAGTCACGAGTTAAGCCCCCTTCCCCTCTCTCCCGCAAACGGGAAGCTGTGAAAAAATTTAAATCTGGGTGGGGAAAGCCTTTCTTGTTGTCCAGGGGTCGGAAAAATTCGTCCGCCTGAGGCGGACCAAAATCGTGGGGACAGGAATGATCCCCAACGGATACCCTGCCCTCCGCGAAGGGACGCCGGCAACTTGGAACAAAACCATGTAGATACATAGGGATTGGCCTTCGGGCCTAACCGAAGTTGATTCCACTGCCGGCAACAAGGAGAGCACCGCATCATTTTGGCAAGCGAATTTTTCTGGCCCCTGGACATGAGTGAAGCTTTTCCTTTCCCCCTATCCCAATTTTTTCACAGCTTCCGGGGGAGAAGGTGGGGTGAGGGGGAGAAAAAAGGAATTTCCTATACAATCGAGTTAAATGGCCATGAGCAAAGTTTGCGGGAGGGGGTCGGGTGATCGCTCGCCGCAAGGCGGGAGGAAAGTCCGGGCTCCACAGGGCAGGGTGGTCGCTAACGGCGACCGGGGGCGACCCCAGGGAAAGTGCCACAGAAAACATACCGCCGCGCGCTTGGCGTGGTAAGGGTGAAAAGGCGAGGTAAGAGCTCACCGCGGCCCTGGTGACAGGGCTGGCAGGGCAAACCCCACCCGGAGCAAGACCGAATAGGGGAGCGTTTAAGAGTGGCCCGCTCGAGGCTCCCGGGTAGGTCGCTAGACCCCGTCAGCAATGCCGGGGCAAGAGGAATGGTCACCCTCTCCGGATCTCCGGGGAGACAGAACTCGGCTTATAGATCCCCTTCCGCATCTTAACCACCGGGATCCGAGAGGCCTCGGGTTCAAGGGACCAAGAGTTCAAACATTTTTTCCCCCCATTTGCCCTTCTCCCCCAAACGGCCAGAAAGGAAATCGTAGATGCCCCTTTACGAATTCGAAGGCAAGAGGCCCAAGGTTGGAGAGACCTCTTTTGTTCATCCCTCTGCGGTTCTCATTGGGGGGGTGACCATTGGAGAAAACTGCTATATCGGACCCGGAGCCGTCTTGCGGGGGGATTTCGGGTACATCGAGATCGGGGATGGATCCAACGTTCAGGAAAATTGCGTCATCCACACCTTCCCGGAGCAGACCGCCCACCTGGGGAAGGACAGCCATATCGGCCACGGGGCCATTGTTCACGGCTCCAAGATCAAAGAGAATGTCCTTGTGGGCATGGGAGCCATTCTCCACGAGGGAGTGGAGGTGGGAACGAATGTCATTATTGGCTCAGGATGCGTCATCACGGCCAACCAAACCATCCCCGCGGGGAAATTGGTGGTCGGGGTTCCCGGCAAGATCGTCGGCAATGTCTCCCCGGAGATGAACCGAGCGAAAGTGGCCGGGACCAAACTCTACCAGACCCTTCCCCGGCGGTATAGAGAAACTTTCAAGAAAATCGAGTAATAGAAGGGTTGGACAGATTACGGGTTAGGGCCGAGGCCAGAAGGAATAATAAAATCTTTAACAAAGGAGAAAACCAATGAGTTTGAAGGAAAACCGCGTGAAAAAGGCCCTTCAGGGAGGCAAGATCTGCCTGGGAACGATGGTCTCTACCTTCCGCTCCCCGCAGATCGCCCAAATGTTTGCGGCCGCCGGCTGGGACTATTTCATCATGGACACGGAGCACAGCTTCTTCGACTACGGGCCGTTGGCCGACATCCTGACTGTAGCCCGGACCGAGGAGATCGTCCCGATCGTCCGGGTCACAGCGAACACCTATCCTTTTTTATCCAGGGCTCTGGACGTCGGGTCGATGGGCGTAATCTGCCCGCATGTGGAAACCCCCGAAGATGTCCGCCTCATCCTGGATAGCTGCCTGTATTATCCCCTCGGCCAGCGCGGTTTATCCATGAGCAATATCCATCTTGCTCATCGCGGCGTCACCCAGAAGGAGTACGTGGAATGGGCCAATGCCAACACCCTAATCGTCATTCAACCGGAGACCCAAAAGGCCATCGACAACATCGAGAAACTCGTTTCCATCCCGGGCGTGGACGCCGTCATGATCGGGCCCAATGATTTGTCCCTTTCCCTGGGCATCGTGGGCCAGTTTAAGCACCCTGATATGGTTGCCGCTTTTGAAGCAGTCATCGCTGCCTGCAATAAATACCGGGTGGCTCCCGGAATCCATCTGACGGATTGGGAACAGGCCAAAGAGTGGCTCGGCAGAGGGATGCGCTTTTTCACCTTCCA
>CAZIDC010000335.1:0-4011 GCA_964537885.1 uncultured Syntrophaceae bacterium
CTATTGCCCCTGTAATTTTACCATTTTTTCGGATCCAGAATTTTTTTGATCCTTTCCATCGAGGTTCCTTCCTCGATGGCCTCGACCAAACGTTCTTCCTTCTTTGATGCTTCGATGGCCCGCCGGATTACTTCGCCGATTAATTTCTGGGGAACAATGACCACTCCCGTGTCATCAGCAACAACCAGATCACCGGGGAAAACCTGGACGCCGCCGCAAATAACCGGCCCGTTGATTTCCATTGCTTCGAAGCGAAATTTACCAGTAATAGGGGTAATTCCGCGCGACCAGACCGGGTAGTCCAACTTTCTCATCTCACCCACGTCGCGGACGCCGCAGTCGACGATATTCCCGGCCAATCCGTATTTTTTGGCCATGAGGGTGGAAAGGCCGCCCATAGCCGAGATTTCCGCCCGCCCCCCGCCGTCGATGACCAATACGTCTCCCGGTTCGGTGAGGGCATAAGCATCGCGGTCAGCGAGCTTGGCTTTGGCCTTTTCGTGAAAGGATTGAGCCGGGGTCAATCGCTCGGGAATGTATTTCTGGGTGACAGCCGGCCCGGCAATCTTCTTACCGGGGGTGACCGGCCTTAACAATGATCCTGGTATCGCGCCGGCGATCCCCATGGAGTCGAGGATGTCGGAAAGCGTGGGGGTGAGGCCGTCATAACCGAGAAGCTCCTGAAGGAGCGCCTTTGACGGCCTGGGAATCTGCCAGGCCTTGATCCGCTCGACGGGAATCAAGCCCATCAACCGTTTGCGGTATTTTTCTGGAATCTTCTTCATTCCTACTCTTCTTTTCTTAATGCTTTCGGCAAGAGTCTGGAAATACGGATTTCCGGAATTCAGGCCCCCATTTTCACCGGGAAAAACTCCAGCCAGAATCCAGCCCCGAGTTTCAGCGGGAAAAAGTTTGTCAGCCTAAAAGAAGGCTATTATAATTTTTACCTTGGATTAAGAACGTTTGTCAAAGGGAAAAAGCATTCTTAAAATTTCTTTACATTTAATCCAAAAAAATGTTTGAATGGTAGCTACAACCTTTCAGATTCCCGGGCTTCAACAAAGGGGGTAAAATTACTTTTTAGATTTCCCATTCACAGGCTGAGACCCTTGCACAATGTCCTATTTGTCATTGCGAGGAGGCCTGAAGCCGACGAAGCAATCTAATAACAAATTGAGCCTCTTGCAAAAGTATTTTTTTGTGGTTCGACAAGCTCACCACGAACGGAAAAACTAAATAATTTCAACCTAAGCCCGTTCACCCTGAGCCTGTCGAAGGGTAAATTACGGACTTTTGCAAAAAGCTCAAATTGATACAGAGATTGCCACGCCCGCCTGAGGCGGGGGCGCAATGACCGAAAGTGAGTTTTTCAAAGGTCTCAGGTTATAGCCTGCGGCTACCGGGCGTATTTTTCAGATTCGCGCATTTTTTGGGATTCATTTTTCCTCTGGATTTAAGAAAGGAGAAAAAATGGTGAGAAACAGGGGTTGGCACACGGAGAAAATTCCTTATGGGAAGAGGGAAGTTGAGATTAAGATTCCGCAAGCGAATTATCTGGCGACCCTGGCGCCTCAATTTCGACCGGGAATAAAAGATGAAGCCGGGGAGGTGAGAAGGGCTTTGGACAATCCCATCGGGACCAAGAGACTTATAGAAATCGCCCGGGGGAGAAAGAACGCGGTGATCGTGGTCAATGATATCACCCGACCTACAGCCACCTACAAACTTTTGCCGCATCTGCTCCGGGAGTTAAAAGAAGCGGGAATGGGAGAGGATCAAATTCTTTTCCTGGTTGCCACCGGCACTCATCGCGATAACACTGAAGAAGAATTAGAAGGAATGCTGGGGAAGGAGATCGTGAGGCGATTCAAGGTTGTGAATCACCATTGCCAGGACGACAAGATCATGGTGGACTTGGGGATGACCCGCGATGGAATTCCGGTGGTCATTAACCGCTTATTCTGCGAGGCCGAGGTGAAAATTCTTACGGCGACCATCGCCCCCCACCAGTCCGCCGGATTTTCGGGAGGGCGGAAGAGCGTCCTTCCCGGGATTGCCAGTCTGGCCACTTTGAAGAAGCACCACGGTTTTAACATGCGCTCCGAAAAACCGGCCATGGGCTGGGTTGAGGGGAACAAATTTCACGAGAACGCCCTCGAAGCGGCCAAGATGGCCAAAGTGGATTTCATTCTGAACACCGTGCAGAATCATCATAAGGAAATCACCCAGGTGGTCGCCGGAGATGTAGAGAAAGCCTGGCTGGAGGGGGTAAAAGCCAGCCGGGAGATTTTCGCAGTCAAGATTCCCCACCCGGTGGACGTGGTCATTACCAGCCCTGGGGGGTTTCCCAAAGACATCGATCTTTACCAATCCCAGAAATCCATGGCCGCTTCCGAGATGGTCGTAAAGGAGGGGGGCACTGTCATCCTTCTGGCAGAATGTAAGGATGGAATAGGGGCGCGCGGGTTTTATGAATGGATGTCGGCGGCATCATGCCCCCAGGACGTCATAGAACGTTTCATCCGGGAAGGGTACAGCATCGGGGCCTCCAAGGCCTGGTTGTTTTCCCGCTGTCTGAAAAGGTCGGATTTGATCCTGGTGAGCAAGAATATTGATGATAAGACACTGAAGGAAATGTTTACGCAAAGAGCGGATACGGTTGAGCAGGCCATCGAGATGGCTTTGGCCAAACACGGACAGAAGGCGGAGATCATTCTGATGAAAAACGGATCGGATATGATTCCCCGAATCGAGGGACAATAACATGCCCAAAGTCTTGATCATGACCAAAAAGTTTGCCGAGGTTTCGCAGGAACCCATTCGAGTTTTAGAACAGGCCGGCTTTACTGTGGAAGAAAAAGATTACGACCGGGTTTCCCCGGCCCAAGAGGATGAAATATGTGGGGTCATCCAGGGCGCGGATGTGATTGTGGTGACCGCCATGTTTCCCGCCAGCCGCAAGATCATCATGAGCGCCGATCGCCTAAAAATGATCGCCATCCGCAGCGCAGGCTTCGAAGGGAGCGACTTGCAGGCCGCCACCGAAAAAGGGGTCGTGGTTACCTGCAACCCGGGGTCCAATGCCAGCTCGGTAGCCGATATGGCCATCGGGTTGATGCTGGCTGTTTCAAGGCAGATTGTTAAAAAAGACCGGGAGATGCGCAAGGGGCTCTACAATCGGGGAGGGGGGGAAGACCTCTTCCGGAAAACCGTGGGTATCATCGGACTGGGCAACATCGGGAAGCGCTTGGCCATGAGGCTCCAGGGGTTCGAGGTCAAAATCATCGCCAACGACATCGTGGATTATCCCGAGTTCAAGAAAAAATACAATATTCCCTATTACTCCAAAGACGACCTCCTCCAGATGGCGGACTTTGTAACCCTTCATGTACCCCTGGATGATTCTACCCGGATGATGATCGGGGAGGAGCGGCTGAAACGGATGAAGCCGACCGCCTTCCTCATCAATACCGCCCGCGGCGAGATTGTGGATGAGCAGGCTCTTTACAAGGCGCTTACGAAGGGATGGATTGCGGGAGCCGCTCTGGATGTATATCATGAAGAGCCTCCCAAATTCCGCGCCCTTATCGAGTTGGAAAACGTGGTGTGCACGCCCCACAGCGCGGGGCTGGGCCGGGAAGCCGCTTATGCCATGGCCATGGAAACGGTGAAAAAGATTATCACCCTCTTTGATGGAAAAGCTCCCGAAAATGTTCTCAACCCGGAGGTACTGAAAAACCTGAAGTGAGGAGGATAGAGCCAAGAGCTTATAGGAGAAAAAAATGCGCCACCTTCGCTGCCGGATATCCCATGCCACCCCCCCATTCCCCCCGTTAATTTGGAAAGGACCCAAAAATTGGTTAAGCCCCAGGCAATAGAGCAGAGAGCAAATCGCATGGAGCAAAACGAATAGGGTGGTCTTTCTTGACATCCCCTGCATAATCTACTATATTTCCCACTAAGGTCGAAGTTTGACCCGCCCGCTGCCTTTTTTCATACCATGCCATATTT
>CAZIDC010000336.1:0-4010 GCA_964537885.1 uncultured Syntrophaceae bacterium
CTCGCGCTCCCCTTTCCGCTTTTTCAGCCCGGCCAATAGCAGAGAGATCAACCCCGGGGGCGGCGAGGGGACGTTGGTTTAAATACAACTTGACCCATTCGGCTGCATCACGCCTCATCTTTAAAGACGGCGTGTATGGGGGGGCGCCAGCAGAGGCGGGCCGGTGCCCGGAGTCTATTATGTTTCTGGGCGGTGCGGGAATTGGGGAATTCCCTTGCTTCCTTGGCCGTACGCTTGGAGATGAGCCCGGCGGGGGTTGGCTATGCCGTACAAAGGGGAGAGGCGATTGCCGGCCGGAGGTAAGATAGGGACTAAACTGTTACTGAGGGATGGTTTTCCTAAGCTGATCATTCCCGACGACTTGGCACCGGTGATCCTCTAAAAATCGTGTGTATGGGTGACCCCTCCATACTGCCTTCGGTACCATATCCAATGGCTTTTCAACCCTTATACAAGGATTCAATTAAATCTTTGAAGGCTTCGTTGATGTATTTACGCTTGACCTTCATGGTGGGGGTTACCTCTCCGTCTTCCTCATAGAGCTTTTTGGGGAGGATGGCAAATTTCTTGATGGTTTCCACATTGGCCAAGGTCTTATTGATTGCATCCACTTCCCTTTGGATTAATTTTGTGACCTCCGGATGCTGGGTGAGGCTTGCGTAAGTCGTATATTGTATTTTATTGTCCTGGGCGAATTTCACTACGTTATCTTCGTCGATTACGATGATAGCCACAAGATATTTGCGTCGATCACCAATGATCACGGCATCATTGATGTACGGGCTGAATTTGAGTTGGTTCTCGATATTCTGCGGGGCGATGTTTTTACCGCCCGCGGTGATAATCAAATCCTTCTTACGGTCCGTAATCTTTACAAACCCATCGGCATCAATCTCTCCCACGTCGCCGGAGTGCAACCAGCCGTCTTTCAACGTCTGGGCTGTCGCCTGGGCATCTTTGAAGTACCCCCTGAAGACATTTCCTCCGCGAAAACATATTTCCCCATCTTCAGCAATCTTCACTTCTACGCCGGGGAGCGGCTGCCCGACGGTTCCGATCTTCACCCGGTCCCCCTGGTTGGCGCAGGTAACGCCGGTTCCCTCCGTTTGTCCATAGCCTTCGCGCAAAGGGATACCGATGCCCTGGAAAAAACGCAAAACATCGGGAGAAATGGGCGCGGCCCCGGAAAAGGCCAAACGAACCCGATCGAATCCAAGACGTTCTTTCAATTTGCGGAAGCTGACAAAATGGGCCAGAGCATAAGCAAGCCGCAGGCTAAAGGGGACCGACTCGTGGCTCGTTTTAAGCAGTGCGTATTTCTTCCCGATTCTCATGCTCACATGGAAGAGCATGCGTTTCAGCCAGGTGGCATCGGACATCATGATCAGGATGCCGGAATAGTACTTTTCCCAGATCCGGGGAACTCCATAGGCAACGGTTGGGGAAACCTCCCTCATGTTGTCGGTGACGGTGTCGGTGCTTTCAATGAAATTGACGATCGAACCGTATTTGATGTTCAGAAAAATGGTGAAGAGCTGTTCGAAAATGTGGCAGAGGGGCAGGAAGGAAAGGAATTCATCGTTATCCTGGACCGGATTCCCTTCCTGCATGGCCCGGGCCATCCAGGTAATGTTTCCATGAGTGAGCATTGCGCCCTTGGGAGGACCGGTCGTTCCTGAAGTATAGATCAAGCGAGCCAGATCATCGGACCGGATCTGAGACCATCGCCTCTCAAAAAGATCAGGATCTTTTTTTTCCGTTTCCCGGCCGATGGCCAGAAAATCATCGAATTGAATCACCGCCGGGTCATGAAAGTGCTTCAGACCCTTGAGATCCCAGACGATGATCTTTTCCAGCCGGGGGGCTTTCTCCCGAAAACGTAAGGCCTTATCCAGCTGCTCTTCGTTCTCTACGAAGTAAAAGCGAGACTCGGAATGGTCCACGACATACTGGCACTGTTCCCAGCTGTTCGTCGCATAGACCCCGACGGTCGTTCCACCGGCATGCATGGTCCCCAGGTCTACAAAAACCCACTCCGGACAGTTTTCACCGATGATCGAAACGCACTCTCCGGGTTTCAACCCCATAGAAACGAGGGCCAAGCAGACTTCCTTTACTTTCTGGTTGAACTGGTTCCAGGTCACATCATGCCAGATCCCCAGCTTTTTAAAACGCAAGGCCACCTGGCTCCCCGACAGCTGAACCCGGGATTGAAACATCCGGGGAACCGTTTCTCCTTCGGCAACTGTCCTGTTAAGCATAGAATCCCCTATACTCGGCAGAAAAAAACTTTATCCCTTCCTTTGGGAAGAATCATCTTCTGCTCTTACCGCCAGCGCTTCTTGCGCCGCCAGCGCTGGTAGCCTTTGCCCGAAACCTCGGATTTGATCCCTAAATAGAACTCCTTCACGTCTTCGTCTTCCATGAGATTCTGGGGGGTATTGGCCAGAACAATCCTTCCGGTTTCCAATACGTATCCGAAGTGGGCCACGGATAGGGCCATCCGGGCGTTCTGCTCCACCAGCAGAATGGTCGTCCCCTCCTTGTTAATCGTCTTGATGATCTCGAATATCTCCCGCACTAAAATGGGGGACAATCCCAGGGAGGGTTCGTCGAGCATGAGCAGCTTGGGCCGGGTCATGAGCGCCCGCCCAATGGCCAGCATCTGTTGTTCGCCGCCGCTCAGGTAACCGGCCTGCTGGGAGGCCCTCTCTTGAAGGATGGGAAAGTACCGGATCACCCGGTCCTGATCTTCCCGGACTCCCCTTTTGTCTTTCCGGGTGTAAGCCCCCATCCTGAGGTTTTCCATCACTGTCAGCTCGGGAAAGACCTCTCTCCCCTCCGGGACCATGGCGATGCCCAGATTCACGACGTCCTCGGCGTCCATGCCGTCGATCCGCCGGCCCATGAACTCGATGGTTCCCTTGTCGGGCTGGTCTTCGAGAAGCCCCATGATGGTCTTCAGGGTGGTGGTCTTTCCCGCCCCATTTCCGCCCAGGACCACGGAGATGGTTCCCTCCTGGATATCTAAGGAGATCCCCCGGAGGGCCTTGATGATGTCGTAGTACAGGGTCTCGATGTTTTTTACCTGCAGGATACTGGCCACGTTTTTATCCCTCTCCAAGATAGGCCTTGAGCACTTCCGGGTGCTTCTGGACGTCCGCCGGGGAACCTTCGGCGATCACTTGGCCGTAATTCAAGGCCAGGACCCGGTCGGAAATCCCCATGACCAGGTTCATGTCGTGTTCCACCAGCAGAACGGTGATCCCGAAATCATCCCGGATATCCCGGATGGAAAAAATCAGGTCCTCTTTCTCCTCCAGGTTCATTCCCGCCGATGGCTCGTCCAGGAGCAGGACCTCCGGTTCCAGGGCCAGGGCGCGGGCCAGTTCCACCAGTTTCTGCTTCCCGTAGGGGAGGTTCATCACCATCTGGTTGCGGGAGGCCTGGAGCTCCAGGAAGTCGATGATGTCTTCCACTTTTTCCCGATTCTTGATCTCCTCCCGCCCCGCCCTGGAATTAGGGGTCAGGAAAGTGGCCCCCGACCAGAGGCCGGTCTTCAGCTTGGTGTGCCTTCCCAGCATGAGGTTGTCCATGGTGGTCATGTGAGCGAAAAGCTCGATGTTCTGGAAAGTGCGGGCAATTCCCACCTGGGCCACCTGGTGGGGCTTGAAAGAGGTGATATCCTGGTCTTTAAAGAAGATCTTCCCGCCGGTGGGCTTGTAGATCCCGCTGATGCAGTTGAACACCGTGGTCTTACCGGCTCCGTTGGGGCCGATGATGGAATAAATCTCGCCTTTCTCCACCGAGAAGCTCACCCCGGTCAAGGCTTTCAACCCCCTGAAGCTGATGGATAAATCCTCAACCTTTAAGACGGCCATTCCCTTTTCCCCGCAGGGGCGACCGGCGCGCGCTTCGCGCGATCGCCCCTACTCTCTGTTTTATTCTCTCCCACCATTATTTCAGTATGGTTTTTTCTTCGAGTCTGCACGTCCCCGCGTCCCTTATCA
>CAZIDC010000337.1:0-3977 GCA_964537885.1 uncultured Syntrophaceae bacterium
AGAGCATGGGGCGGCAAACCGGATGCCGATGTCTTCTTAGGCGCAGGCGCTCCGGCCCATGAAGTCTTGAAGAAAGACGGACTGATCGTTCCCTACAGGCCGAAGGATTTGGATAAGGTTCCCGCCAAATGGGGTGGGATGAAGGTAAAGGATGAAGGTGATTTTTGGGCCTGTTTTTCTCCCTGGATCGTTACCAATCTATACAACGAGAGGGTATTAAAGGTGCTAAGGTTGCCTCCGCCAAAAACGTGGAAGGATCTAATCAACCCCATCTACAGAGGCAACATTGTGCAAACGCTGCCTTATGCCTCTGGAACACAGCATGAAGTGATCGAGATCCACTTACAGGCATTTGGAGAAAAGGAGGGTTGGGCGTATAACAGATTATTGGCGGCGCAGTTAGTCCGCTTCTCCACCGGCAGCGTCGATACGACCCACCTGGTGAGCCGAGGCGAAATTCCCATCGGGATCGCGCAGCCACAAATGAACGCAATGAGTGCGCGCGCAGATGGCTATCCCGTGCGTGATTTGCTCCCTGACAAAACGATCCTGGTTCCAGAGGCAGTGGCTTTACTGAAAGGCGCGCCCAACGAAGCGACCGCAAAGATCTTTCTGGACTGGCTATTCAGCACGGACGGACAAAAATACGTGCTGGAGGGCCGTTACTTCCCAGCCAGGACGGACATTAAATTCTCCGTGTGGGAAAAAGAAGGCGTCACCATGGCCAAGCACGCCAGAGACGCGCTGGGAGTGGATTCGTTCTGGGATCTGAAAGTCGGGTTTATTGATTACAACCTGGACCTCGCCACAAAGAGATGGGACGATGTCAACCGCTACTATGAGTATGAGATCTACAGAAAATGGGGCGAGTTGAAAGACAGTCTGTCCCTGATCGAGGCGGTTGAGGGAGAAGTTAACGTGGCGAAAGAGAAGAAGGTAGATGTGAAGAGGGCTGAGGCGAAAATAAAAGAAGCGAGAAAGCTCTTCGAGATGGATGGCGCCTATGCGGCATCCCGCCTGGCTGCGTCGGAGGCACGCTCGCTGCTCGCCGCACGACCGCGGTCAAAGTAAGGCTTGCATTGCCCCCTCACCTTTTTCCTCTCCACCGATTCCGTGGGAGAGGGGAGGGTGAGGGGGATATTTTTCAGAAATTCTGGTCCGAAAAGCCACTCCTTTGCTTGCTCGAACCTTACAAATGAGATAGTCGAAGAAAGGATATGATATGTCTCGTGGCAATTTCTTTCTGGCGACACTTCTGTGGTTGGTCATTGCCTTCCTTGTGATTTATCCGCTGTCAGTTTTGGTTCTGGAAAGCTTCAAAATTGCCAAAACCGGCGGATGGGGCATAAACAATTATCTCGAGTTCTTCCAAGACACCTATTATCTTAAAACCTTTGGAAATACCCTGGTCCTGAGCGTGCTGGTGCTCCTGACGAGCACCTTGTTCGGAGTGCCCCTGGCGTACATTCTGGCGAGATACAGACTGCGGGGGAAGACCGTTTTCACAGCCCTCATTCTTTTGCCGATTGTTTTGCCCGCTTACGCCGGCGCATTTGCATTCGTCATCTTTTTCGGCAAGTATGGAACTCTGAACCTGTTGCTTCTGGAAATGGAGTTGATCAAGACGCCCATCAATTTCATCTTCGGGCTGCACGGGCTGGTATTCATTCAAGCCCTGCACATGCTCCCTTTTATCGTCCTCAGTCTTTCCGCAGGTTTTACCAACATAGACCCCTCCTTTGAAGAAGCCGCCGAAGTCGAGGGAGCGGGGGACTTCTGGAGATTTCTCACGGTCACTTTGCCTCTCTGCACCCCAAGTTATCTGGCGGGCGCGGTCATCGTATTCCTGTGGCCCTTTACGGACTGGCTCACGCCATTGATTCTCGGGAAGCTGGACTATCTCCCCTCGATTGCGTACATCAACATCGCCTATCACTTTACGGATATGCACCGCAAGTACATGGGGATCGTGGCAGTGGTCGTTTCGTCCATCGTTTGCATTAGCCTCTTCTTGCTCTCCAGGCGGTGGGTTGAGAAGAAAAAGTATACCGGTCTCTCAAAAGGGACGACGCTCGAAGGGAGAGTGATCGAGCCAGGTGCGTTGATGAAATTGGGCGCCTATTCGTACATGTTTTTTATTACGATCATCGTCGTGTTGATTCCGGCTGTGCTGGGGTTAGCCGCTTTTTCGAGAAGATGGGTCTTTGAGCCATTTCCAACATATTGGACCCTTGATAATTTCAGGATGATCTTTCTGGAAACCCCGGCCCTGATCTACAACTCCTTCCTCTTCAGCGGGGTGGCCCTGCTTTTCGGAATCGCCTTCGGGCTTCCAGCCGCCTATCTCATCGTCCGCACCCAGGTCCCGGGGAAAGATGCGCTTGACTTTGTGATCACACTGATGCTCGCTTTCCCGGGTATCGCGGTCGGCGTAAGTTATCTCCTGGCATTCTGGAAAGACATCCCTTTGGCCACGCATTGGATCATCATGCCGCTGTCCCTGTTTGCGAGGCGGCTCCCGTACTTTTTGCGGATGGCCCATTCCTCCTACCTGCAGTTGGATATTTCGCTCGAGGAGGCCTCCGAAGTATCGGGCGCGGGTAAACTGAGAACCTTTATCAATATCTCTTTGCCTTTGCTGCTCAAAGGGGTGTTCATCGGAGTGGTGATGTTTTTCATCATGGCGTTCCAGGAGATCACTACTGCGATATTCCTTTATCGAGGAGGATGGGAAACCTTGCCCATAGGAATCTATTTGAACTGGCACCGCGGCATGGAGTTCGGAATCGCCGCCTCCATGGCTTTCCTGATGGTTGTGATCACGTTTATCCTTCTGCTGATCATATCAAGAATCGGCGGAGGCATCCTCAAAGCCGCCTGGGGTCCCGGCGGCAGGTAAAAATTTTCAGCATGTACGATCACCGAAGGAGACAGATTCAATGGCATTCATAGAGATCCAAAACCTGTTCAAGCGGTTTAAAAAAGTCGTGGCGGTTAATCACATACGGCTTGAAGTGAAAGAAGGGGAAATATTAACTCTCCTTGGGCCCAGCGGATGCGGCAAAACGACCACCCTGCGCTGCGTCGCCGGATTGGAGAGGCCGGAAGAGGGGGACATCGTTATAGACGGCAAACCGATGTTTTCGGAAGGATTTGTCCAGCCGTCAAAAAGGGGAATCGGCATGGTGTTCCAAAACTATGCCGTATGGCCGCATATGAAGGTATTCGATAATATCGTTTACGGCTTGAGAATTCAGAGGATACCCAGGCAGAGTGTCCAAGAAAGGGGGGGACAGGTATTGGAATTAGTGGGTTTGGCCGGTCTGGGAGAGAGATACCCAAACCAATTGAGCGGCGGACAGCAGCAAAGGGTGGCTCTTGCGCGGGCTCTCGTGAGAAATCCCAAAGTGTTGCTATTGGACGAACCGCTCAGCAATCTGGATGCCAAACTAAGAGAAAAAATGAGATTTGAAATCAAGAGCCTGGTAAGACGTATGGGTCTCACATCCGTTTACGTCACCCACGACCAGGCCGAGGCGATGGTTATCTCCGATCGAATCGTCGTCATGGACTCAGGGAACGTGGTGCAAATCGGGGCTCCGGAGGAGATATACAAAAAACCCGCCAATCGATTTGTCGCCGATTTCATAGGCACAATGAACTTTATCCCCGGGGAGGTCGTCCAGGTCCATCAGGACACGGGTGCGGTTTTCGTTCGCACCGAATTCAGCGAGAAGATGCTGTGTAAGATGTCTGACACCATGGCGATCACGCCAGGGGCAAAAGTGCACGCCTCTATACGTCCTGAGGATGTGGAAGTATTTATGGAACCAACTCAAGACAAGGAGAACCTGTACAAGGGCACGATTGTCCATAAGGCGTACCTGGGTAACTTTCTGAGCTTTTTCGTAAGCGTAAATGGCACGATGATCAGGGTGCAGGTTCCGTATCACGTGCCGCAAGAAGAAGGGCAAGAA
>CAZIDC010000338.1:0-3971 GCA_964537885.1 uncultured Syntrophaceae bacterium
TATGCGGGTCGAGATTGAAGCGTGGGCGGTCGTACCGAGGAAAAAATAAAAAACCCAGGTAACACTTTAGCTCTTTGAATAGAAGTAAGGCGTAAGGGCCGAGGGAATCCATGGCCCGGGGGCCTGGGCGGCCTGCTTGGAATCATAAGGCGCTGATTTCTTCGCGGGTGGGGCGGGGAAAAAGCCCCCCGCCTCCTCCGGCGGAAACGCGCGGGGTTCCTCGTGGCCAAGTGGAAACCCAGCCGATGCTTCCGGCGCACTCCGCCCAGGCCCCCGGGCCACAACAAAGGTGGTAAAACCACTTTTTCAAACCGGCAAATTGATACAAACTATTAATAATCGGTTATTCACCCACGGGGGTTAGAATTATTTAGAGGAGGATTAGGAACATGGCTGAAGGAAAAAACCTTTTAGCGGTCACCGACGAAACCTTCCAGAAAGAAGTCCTGGAAGCCGAACAACCTACAATCGTCGATTTCTGGGCTTCCTGGTGTGGCCCCTGCCGGATGGTCGGCCCCATTTTCGAAGAACTTTCCAATGAATATTCCGGAAAGGTCAAGTTTGCCAAGGTTAACGTAGATGAAAACCCCAAGACCCCGGCCACTTTTGGGGTGCGCAGCATCCCTACGTTAATCATGTTCAAGGGGGGGAAGGCGGTCGACCAGATCATTGGCGCCTCGCCCAAGAGCCAGTTGGAAAATATCGTCAAAAAAGTTTTATAAGGGGCAAAAGGACAATGGCTTTAAAAATTTTCCTCGGTTTAGCAGCAGGGGCGGCCATCGGCTATGGGCTGAACCTGATTTCAACGCACCTCGGCAGCACCTGAGGATTGACCTGCAACCCCTATGTAAGCGTCAGTCTGGGCGCGGCCATCGGGTTGCTCATGGCCTTAGGGTAAGGCCTTAAAATAAAGTGAGTAGGGAGTTGGGAGTGGATAAACAACTCACGACTCTCAACTCCCAACTTACGGTTTTTAAAAAGGAGGAATCAAGCGTGCCCATTTACGAATATCAATGTTCCAAGTGTTCAAATCGGTTTGAGATGATCCACGGAGCTTCCGAGAAGGATCTGAAAATTGTCTGCCCCAAGTGTGGGGATTCCAAACCCCAGCGGGTGATTTCTTCTTTTACTTGCGGCGGATCTAAGGATGCAGGAATGGGGTTAGGCTCGTCCTGTGGCCCGAGGCCGGGCCGTTTTTCCTGAGGGTAAAAGGTAACCCCGCCGGAGGCGGGGAAGCGGCCCCCTATCTTATTTTCCCTTGAGAAGTTTTTCCCTGAGGGTAGTCTCGTCTTTCAGCAGTTTATTCATCCCATCCTTGAAGACCTCATTGATCAAGGTCTCCGCGTGTTTGGGCTGAAAAAATGGGCGGTCAGACTCCGTGGCACTTCCTTCGATTGTTTTGCTGATCCAGGTCCGCTCATGAACCAACCCCCAGTTTACCCGGATACTCATCCGGGCTTCTGTATCAGTGGTGGCCAGGCCGGACTTGGCCTCAACCCACAAAGCTTCAATTTTTCCCCCGAAGGCAGCATCGGCGGGAATGTCTTTGAAATCTTCTTTTTCGGGGTTTAAATGACGATTGACCAGGGTCACTTTAAACCCGGCTCTCTCCATAATTTTGACGACAGATTTGGTAACTACCTGTTCTACGGTTCCGGCATCGGCCTTGAAAAAATCCACCATGCCATCCCGGTAGACGCGGCGGCCTAAGTAAAGGCGGTCGGGCCGGGAATCCTGAAAGTTATAAACGGCCAGGGTGACCGGCTTCGCCCCGCTCAGGAAAGGAGGGGTGCCGGAAGGATCATAAGACAGGTTGAGCAAGTAGGTTTTGCTGCCGGCGCAACCGCCAAGGAATAAAAGGGCAAGCAATATGAATCCCGTCCCATAGCAACCCCAAGCGCGTTTCTTCATGCGGTTCCTCCTCATGGTTGTTGTGAGAAATGGAAGCTTTGAACGACTCCATCCTTGAGAATGACCTCAAAAATCTCTTCCTCTTCCCGATCCAGAAGCCCATGCATAACAATCCCTCCCGGGAAGGTCAGACTCTCGATCTGGAAATGGGTGTAGCGGAGAACTACGTTCCCGGTTTCCTTATGTTCTTTTTTGGCAGGGGGGCCCAAAAGGTTAAAGAGCTCCATTTCCGTGGTCCTGCCAAGCTTGATTTCTTGAACCTGGGCCGCGGAGATTCTATTCCCTTGGACGGAACGTACGGTGTAATTGCAGCCCTCGATGGTCAGGCAGAGACAAAAGAGGCCAAGAAGAATTCGTTTCATTTTCCCATCCCAATTTTTGTCCCATTATAGCGACCCGCAGGAATTTTATCAAATGGAAAATGGATATTTTGAAACTATTTTGCCACCGAGGTCACAGAGAGAACAGAGATGTAGGGGTCTAAAATGGAAAAGAATTTAAACCTGCCTACTCAAAGCAGATTCTTTTAGCGTTAGTTTTTTTTTGAACACGAATCTCTCTGGGGCCTCGGTGACCTCTGTGGCAAATAAGTTTCATTATTTTTTCTTTCACCTTCACTGTGCTTCCTCAGGGATTTTTAAAAGGTTTTTTCAGGGTCCCGATAATCCCCCCGATCCCCAAGCCCAAAAAAAAGGTAATGAGGATCAGAAAAGCGCTCGAGGCGTTGGCCTCCCAGAAGAGGAATTTAACGGCGATGGGCTGGGCATTCTGGAAAGCAAAGATTAGCAATAGGAAAAGAAGAATAATCAGAATCCATATTTTGACCGGCATAAAACCCCCTTTGTTCCTTATGCTTTTTTAGGACTCTTGTACTTAAGCAAAGCTGCAATTCCACCCGCCTTCTTGAGGGGAGCGAAATTTTCCGCAAAGAAAAGTTCGACGTCCTGAGACTTGGCCTTGGCCACAATTTCTTCCCGCAGGTTTGCCGGCAAGATGCCTTGGTTGCAGAAAGGGCAGGCGCTCGGTAACCCTCCCAAACCCAGGGAACAGCATTCCGGGCATCGCCAGCCGGCAACATCGAAATCGACGTCAAAAACCATCCGCTCGGCTTGATGATTTTGCAAGGCGCTCAAAGTGGGTTCAGGTCCGGAGGTGGCCTGATTCAGGGGCACGGCCTCCTCCAGGATGTGCTGGGCCAGGGCTTCGGCTTTTTGCCGGGAGATCGCCCGCAAAGCTTCGGAGGCGGCGGATAGAATTTTATGATCCGGGTCATTCGGATCGAGCGAAGGCAGCGACACCAGCTTCTTTTTCCAGGGGGTGGATAATTGCTTTTTGATCTCCACCTCCATTCCTTCTTCGGCAGCGATAAAAAGACTTTCGGTTTTCCCCGAGTTGATCAATTTTCCCAGGTTTTCTATGATTTCTTTACCCCGCTGCCTGATGTGCTCCTGGAGATGGCGCTGAAATCGCTGCGACGATAAACCCATGCGTCCGAAGCGAGTGGTGTGTTTGTCTTCCCAGGACAGGGTTAGCTGTTTTTCCAGGCGGGCGAGATGGACGAGAAAGAGGCGGGCCTGGCGGGAGGCGGCGACCACGACGGCATGAGTTTTTAATAGATCCGTTTGGCGGAGGAGGGAAAAAAGATGGGGATAGGGGGCTAAATCCAGAGCATTCTTCGGAGGGAGCGGCATGGGGATGGCGGCGAATAAATCATCCGCGGCGCAGGCAAAAAGGGCGATGCCTTTCCAGGAAGGGTCCAATTCTTCCTCCAGGTACTTTTGGACCCGTTTGATGTCTTTGGCCAGGTATGATTTTTCAGGAGAATGAGCCGGGAGAAGACCGGAAAGCTCCGTCAGACGACTTTTGAGAAAGACCGGGTAAAGTTTTTTCCCGCTCCGGTCGGGGCTCAGGTCCAGATAAAGGGACAGAAATGATTTTTGCCCGGGAGTCACATGGACCAACCTTTGAAGCAATTCATCAAATGGCATGATCATCGGCCTCCTTCGCAAATGAATTGAAATGCTCCCTCTTTGTGAAAGTTGTCCATCCCTCCTTTCTTT
>CAZIDC010000339.1:0-3964 GCA_964537885.1 uncultured Syntrophaceae bacterium
AAAATAATCGCGCTCCGTACTCCAGGAATTTCTTTAAAGAATATTTATCCGCCTTTTCCGCGTAAATCTGCGTCCCAATAAAATTATCCTTCCGCCTTTTTCCCGAAAAGGCCGGTGGGTTTGATGGCCAGAACAGCAACCAGGACGGCAAAGGCAAGAAGATCGGCGTAAATCATGGAGAGGTAGCCCCCGGCCAGGCTTTCGATCAACCCCAAGAGATAGCCGCCGAGGACTGCTCCAGGAAGACTGCCCATTCCTCCCAGAATGATGACCGCAAAGGCTTTGATCAGCGGAAGACTCCCCATGGCGGGATAGACCAAGTAAACGGGGGCGATCAGGGAAGAGGCGGCGGCGGCCAGAGCCGTTCCGATGGCGAAGGTCATACTGCTGACCAAAGGGACGTTGATGCCTACGAGCTGGGCTCCTTCCCGATTTTGAGCCACGGCTTCGATTGTCCATCCGAAGGTGGTTTTTTTTATGAAAAGCTGCAGGGAAATAATGAGAACCGCGGCCGCAAAGATGACTAAAAGACGGTGAAGGGTGATGGTGATCCCGAAGAAATGAATCGTCTGTTTGTAGGAGAAGGGAAACCGCTGCCATTCTCCGCCCCAGATGGCTATGGCGATTCCTTCCAGAAGAAGAAGGAGGCCGATGGCGGCGATAAAGGAGTTGATAGGGGGCTGCTCGTGCAGGGGGCGGTAGATGAGTCTCTCCACCAAGATGCCAATAAAAGCCAGGGCGGCCATGGAGATAACAATGGCCAGCCAGTAATTGACCTGCCAGATGGCTACCAGAGAAAGGGAGATGAAAGCCCCGAGCATATATTTGTTCCCGTGGGCGAAATTGGGGATGTGGAGAATCCCGTAAATCAGGGTTAGCCCGAGGGCCATCAGGGAATAGACCGACCCGATCATGATGCCGTTGAGAATCTGTTGGAAGAATAAGATCATGGATCAGCAGAGAAGCGATCAGCAATCAGCTTTCAGCTTTCGGTTCTTCTCCTGATCGCTGACGGCTGAACGCCGAAGGCTTTATTTGATATATTCGATCACGGCTTTGGGTCCTTGCTTGTGCACTTTGGCTAAGTACACCCACTGTCCGTTGCGGAAGTCGGCCAGGACGAAGGTGGAGATGTTATCCCCTTTCTCATCGAAGGAGAGAATCCCGCGCATGGATTCGGGGAAGGGCACAACCTTGGGAATCGCCTGGCGGATGGCCATGACATCGGCAACGGTCCCGGCTTTCCCCATTCCCAGGGCAGCCAGATAGACCATCTCATGCCCATTGGCTCCTACGGTTCCGGGAGTGATGGCCGGTGATTTTTTCTTGTAGGCCTCTTTCATGTAATTCATCTTTTGCGAGTCAAGGACAAAAAAACTCTTGATCCCTACGTATTTGGAATCAATTTCTTTCCCGGCAAGTTCGGCAATCTTATCCCCGCAGCCTTCATAGGTGAGGAAATAGCCCTGGTAGCCGAGTTCCCTCGACTGCTTGGCCACCAGGCTGACCGGCTCATCCATGGTAATGACCAGAAGAGCCTCGGGCTTCAGGGGTAAAATTTTGGTCAAAATGGGGTAAAAATCGGTTACTTTACGGAAGTCGAGGCCTTCGTTGGCCACGATCTTCTTGCCGTTGGCTAACCAGGTCTTATTAAAAATTTCATTCCAGGCTTTGGAGCCCGGGTCTGTATTCCAGAGGACGGCGACCTTCTCAACCTGCGGCCGCATGGTTACCAGGGCATCAGCCATGGAAGTAGCATAGTAGTCGGATGTACTGGGAACCCGGACCACAAGCTTAACCCCCTTGGCGGTGGTTGCCGGGGCGGTGGAGAGGGGCAGGAGAAGAAAGTTCTCTCTGTCGGCAAGCTCTAAGGCGGCCATGGTTGGCCCGGTGCCGAGGGTGCTGATGATCTTCACTCCGCCGCTCAGCATGCGGCGCACGGCGGTCACGGTAAGGTCCGGCTTGAACTGGTCGTCGAGGGCCGTGATTTCCAGAAGATATTTTTTCCCTCCGATATTCACGCCCCCGCCGGCATTAATCCGATCGACGGCCACTTCGGAGCCGATGACAAAATCCTTTCCCGTATGGGCGATGGCTCCGGTCAAGGGGGCGATGACCCCGATCTTCACCTTTTCTTGACTAAAGGCGGGAGACGGGAGCCCTAAGAGGGAAAAGGCCATGAAAGACAGGAAGAATAGGAGATAAATCTTGGTGTGCTTCATCGGGTTCCTCCTTCAGATATAAATTTTACGCCAAAGCACTCTTTACCCCATTTTCGTCATTGCCGCGAAAGCGGGAATCAAGTAAAATCAATAACTTCTGTCTGCCTGAGGCGGACTGCTTTCGCAGGAGTGACGGTTTTTGAGATTTTTTACGATTCCATCATTATTTGGTGCTTGATCATTATCCCTTCAGGCTCCCAGGTAGGCCTGTTTTACTTTCTCGTCGTTCAAGAGGTTGGCGCTAAGGCCGGCCAGGACGATCTGGCCGGTCTCCATGACGTAACCTCGATGAGCAATCTGTAATGCCCGGGAGGCGTTCTGCTCGACTAAGAAGATCGTCGTATTTTGCCGGTTGATGTCCTGGATGACCTGGAAAAGGGCGCGCACGACCAGGGGGGCTAAGCCCAGGGAGGGTTCGTCCAGCAGAAGGAGTTTGGGGTTGGACATCAGGGCTCTACCCATGGCCAGCATCTGTTGCTCCCCACCGCTTAACGTTCCGGCCGGCTGTTTAGCCCTTTCCCGAAGAATGGGGAAGAGCTGGAAGACCTCTTCGATGGAGTCTTTGACCCCTTTTCTATCCTGGCGGCGGACAAAGGCTCCCAGGCGCAAGTTTTTGAGCACGGTCATTTCGGGAAATAGCTTTCTCCCCTCGGGGCATTGGGAAATTCCCAGCTTGACGATCGTGTTCGACCGCAGATGGTCGATGCGTTTATTGGCGAAGGAAATGGAGCCGGATTGGGATTTTAAAAGGCCGGAAATGGTTTTCAGAAGGGTTGTTTTGCCGGCACCGTTCGCGCCGAGAAGGGTGACGATCTCTTTTTCCCCGACGTCCAAAGAAACCTTTTTCAGTGCGGGAAAGCTGCCGTAGAAAGTATGCACCCCTTCAAGGCTAAGCAGCATATCCCTCTCCGAGATAAGCGGCGATGACCGCCGGATCGCGGCTGATTTCCTGCGGCGGGCCCTCGGCGATTTTTTCTCCATGATTGAGCACGATGACCCGCTGCGAGATCTTCATCACCACCCGCATTTTATGCTCGATCAGGCAGATCGTTATCCCTCTTTTGATGAGGCCCCCGAAAAGGTTCATGAGCGCTCCGGTCTCTTCGGTGGTCAGGCCGCCGGTGGGTTCATCAAGGAGGAGAAGTTTCGGCTGGGTGGCCAGGGCCATGGCGATGGAAAGGCGCTTCTGGGCTTCCTGGGAGATGTTTCTGGCCAAATCCCGGCGCTGGTCCAAAAGATCCACGAAAGAGAGAATTTCATCGGCGCAACCGAGGCTTTCTTCTTCTTCTCTCCGGATCCGTTTATTTCGCAGCAAAGCGCTAAAGAGGCCGGAACGGAGGCGGCAGCGATGGCCGATGATCACGTTGTCGAGGACGGATAGCTCTCCAAACAGAACGGTTGTTTGAAAGGTGCGGGCGATCCCCCTGCGGGCGATCTGGTACGGGGATTGATTCATTAGCGGCTCGTCTTCGAAGAAGATCTCGCCGCGGGAAGGGGGGTGAATTCCCGTGAGAAGGTTGAACAGGGTGGTTTTGCCGGCGCCGTTCGGTCCGATGAT
Organism: uncultured Syntrophaceae bacterium; assembly: GCA_964537885.1. Lineage (GTDB taxonomy): Bacteria > Desulfobacterota > SM23-61 > SM23-61 > SM23-61 > CAZIDC01. Next base: position 3,781 of record CAZIDC010000339.1, read on the forward strand.
GCTCAAAATCTCCCCCCGGCTGACGTGGAAGTCGACATCGTGGACGGCAGCCAATCCCCCGAAGAACTTGCTCAGATTCCGGACCCGCAGAAGCTGGCTCATCGAATCGTTTGGTTGATGTTTTTTTGGTAATTGCTTGGTTGGAGATCTTTCCCGCTTTCAAATTTATAGAGAAACCTTTATC
>CAZIDC010000340.1:0-3961 GCA_964537885.1 uncultured Syntrophaceae bacterium
TTGTGGGAGAAGAGCCAAGGAAGGAAGGAGAACGGGTTATTTGGCTAAAATCTTGCTGAATTCATCGATAAGGGCGGGCAGGACGTTTCGGTAATCATCGATCACCCCCAGGTTGGCAATCCGCAAGATCGGGGCTTCAGGGTCCCAGTTAATGGCCACGATAATTTTGGACCCTCCCATGCCGGCAATATGCTGGCTCGACCCGGAGATGGCTACGGCGAAATATACATCGGGGGCAACGATTTTCCCCGTTTGCCCCACCTGGTGGGAAGGGGGCACCCAGCCGGCATCGACCGCCGTACGGGAAGCACCCACGGCGCCGCCCAGAATTTTGGCCAACTGTTTCAGCCGCTGGAATGCTTCCGAGCTCCCTATGCCCCGGCCTCCGGAAACGACAACCTTGGCATCCTCCAAGTTGACTTCTTCCCCTTCTTCCTCGATTCGACCGATGACCGTCGCTTCCCGGGGAATCGACTCCATTGGCGACGTAATGATTACCCGCTCGGGGATCCGTTTGGGGTCGGGAGGAAAAGGTTCCTGGGTCCGCGCTCGAACGGTCGCCAAGGCAACGGGAGTAGTCACCCTCATATGGGCCAGTGCTTTCCCCCCGTAAACCGGCTTGATAAAAACGCATCTTCCGTCTTCAATCTTAAAATCTATGCAGTCGGTAACCAGGCCCGCCCCCAGGCGGTTGGCTAAGCGCGGAGCCAGGTCCATGGCGATGACATCGGCAGGAAAAAGGATGATATGCGGTCGGGCCGCTTCTCCAATATCCTGGAAACACTTGAGGTAAACATTGGCTTGGAATTCCCTCAAGACCTCATTTTCACAGAGGTAGACTACATCGGCGCCCGCCTCGGCTAATTCCTGCGGGAGGGTGGAAACCTTCGCCCCCACAAAAGCGGCGGCTACCTGATCGCCGGTTTGGCCGGCGATTCTCCGCGCCAGGCCCAAGACTTCCTTGCTGGCCATCGAAGGGGATCCGTTCTTAAGGGTGACCGATGTTAAGATTCCTGGCAAAGCCTCTCCCCCCTTTTATTTTAATACTTTCATGGCCAGTAGAGCCTGGGCTAAGCGGGCTCCTTTGGCCGGTCCATCTTCCCCATCGATCATTTGTGTCTGTCTTTCATATTTGGCGACCGTTAAATCTTCGACCACGACCAACCGGCTCAACTTTTCGGCGATCCCCAAATCCTGGGCTGACCAGACCGGAATTTTTCTCCGGCTGGCCAGGACAATGCCCCTCGCTGTAGGGTAGCGGGGCTGGTTGGCACTGGAGCTGGTAACCGTGGCCAGAGCCGGCATGCCCGTTTCCAGAATTTCCACGCCCTTGTCCACCTCTCGTTGGCAACGCAGCCTTTCATGCTGCAGATCCACTTGCGAAACCACCGTAATACATGGCCGGGAAAGTTCTTCCGCGATCAGGGGCCCCACTTGCCCCATGTCCCAATCGCCTGCCTGCCGCCCGCAAAGGACCAGGTCAACCTGCCCCATCTTTTGGATTCCTCGAGCGATCACTCTTGCCGTTCCCGCTGAGTCCAGCCCTGCCCAAAAAGGATCTTTCAGCCAGACGGCCTCGTTACAACCCATGGCCAGGGCCTGGCGCAGGGCTTTCCCGCATGTTTCCCCACCCAGGGTCAGGGCGGTGACCGTACAGTTTTTCTGGCGATCCTTCAGTTGTAAGGCTATTTCAATGGCATTGGCGTCAAAGGGGTTGATCACCAAGGCCGCATCCCCTGGGATCACCTGTTTCGAGGACCGATCCACTTGAAAATTACGAGGGGGAATCTCCGGGTCGAGAATTTGCTTGATACATACGATGATGTGCAATTTTTCCCCCTGCTTGCGTAATCAACCTTCCCTTTTTTATACCGAGAGGATTACGGAGCGAACCTTAAAACCTGCGCGCTCTGGCCCAAAAGAACGGTCGATTATATATCAAAAATTATAACTTTCGCCAGCATTTTTTCCAGGTCCCCCCAACTGTACCTTTCCGGTTCCGGCTGCGCCGGCTTGCGATTAAACCCTTCAGTCACGGGTGGGTGGCTAAGGTCGGAGGAGGAAAGGTTCGGCGTAAGGGCCAAGGACGCCCATGGCCGGGGAGCCAGTCCAGTACGCTTGGAACCATGAGGCGCTGATTTCTCCGTGGATGGGGCGGGGCTGACGCCTTCCGCCTCCTCCGGCGGAGGTTCAGTGAAACACCATGAAAAGAGATATCCCAGCCGATGCTTCCGGCGCATACTGGCCTGGCTCCCCGGCCAAAACAGAATCTTTACCAGGGTTATTTCCTCCGATATTCCTGTCATAGCCACTCGTGACTGAATGGTTACTTAGGACGCAACTTTATATTGCCTGAAAGACGGATGGTTTGTTAGTATGGGTTAATTCCTGCGGGTTTTGGGACCATCCAGGATTTAAATCCCTTTTATTCATTCCAGGAGGCTGGTGATGAAAATCTTCAGGGCCGAAGAGTATTGCCGGATGAAAAATCCGCAGTGAACCGATCGGATCAGGAGTTTCGCTACTTAGAGTTCTTTCCCTCCCCTCCGGTAGGGAGTGATTTTATAGAAGTGAAATAAGGGGAAGCAGCCTATCAGCGGAGAAAGAGAATGCGCCTTAAAGGCCAACCCTGAAAGAAAGGAAGAGAGCATGGAAGTCATGGAGGCGATTCGGAGCAGGAGGTCTATCCGGGAGTATGAAAATACTCAAGTACCGATGGAGCATATTCGCTTGATTCTGGAGGCGGCTAAATGGGCGCCCTCCGGATACAACAAACAGCCCTGGAAGTTCATCGTGATTCAGGACCGACGGCTGAAACTTAGGATGGCCGAGGAAGTCCGGGCCAAGCTGGAAGAAATCAGCAAATGGCCGCTGGTCAAAGGAAAAGCCTCAAGGATTAAAGCCATGTTGCCCGGGTTTATCGTTTTCAGCCGGGCTCCCGTTGCCATTGCGGTTTTACACTCCGGTTACTCTGCTCCCATGGATGAGATCCTCATCAAACAAGGGCTCTCTTTTGAAGAGCGGTTCAAACTGAGGGCCGCCCCGGGCATCCAGAGCGTAGCGGCAGCCATCCAGAACATGCTCCTGGCGGCTACTTCGCTGGGATATGGGACCTGTTATGGAACGGGGTGCTTGATCGCTAAGGAGGGTTTGGAGAAGGTTCTGGGAATAAAGCCGCCCTGGAGATTGATGGCCCTCGTACCCGTGGGCGTACCCAAAAAGGTTCCTCGCCCCCCGAAGCGCAAGCCTTTGGAAGAACTCTTCGAGATACGCTGAAATCGCACCTTGTCCCCTGTCGATTGAACAAACAGCCGTGAAGGAGCACGAGATGAGCCAGAAGAGCGAACTCAGGGATGGAATGATGATAGACTGGGACGTTCCGATTATGATGGATGACGGCCTTGGGCTGCGGGCCGACATTTACCGTCCGCCGCAGGATGGCCAATATCCGGTGGTCTTGACCTACGGCCCTTACGGAAAGGGCTTGGCCTTCCAGGAGGGCTACCCGGACCAATGGCGGCGGCTGGCGGAGCAGCACCCGGACGTGCTTGAGAGCTCGACCAACAAGCATCAAAACTGGGAAGTCGCGGACCCCGAAAAGTGGGTTCCGAGCGGATATGTATGCGTGCGAGTCGATTCCAGGGGGGCGGGCCGCTCGCCAGGGTTCATCGATCCCCGCTCGCCCAGGGAGACCCGCGATCTTTATCTTTGCATCGAATGGGCCGGGACGCAGTCCTGGAGCAATGGCCAAGTGGGGTTGCTCGGAATTTCCTATTATGCCAGAAATCAGTGGAACGTAGCTGCTCTGCAGCCCCCCCATCTTAAAGCGATCATCCCCTGGGAGGGAGCGTCCGACTCGTATCGCGATGGAGCCTATCACGGCGGCATCCTGTGTGCCTTTTCGGCCAACTGGTTCAAGAAGCAGGTGATGACCGTGCAGCACGGTCTCGGGAAGCGGGGA
>CAZIDC010000341.1:0-3958 GCA_964537885.1 uncultured Syntrophaceae bacterium
GACGAAAAAGATTTTGGAAAAGCCTAAGCTGGCGCAGGCGAAGGAAGCACCCATCCAGCCTTTCAACACCAGATCGCTAATCATTCCCAAACAGCCCAAAGGATTAAGGGTCGTACTCTTCAACCGGCCCATCCCATCCCCTTGGCCGGGTTTTTATGGGCTAAGGCCAAGGGGAAATCCTCTTGAAGGGAAAAGCCTATGCTTTACCCTTCAGCCGTTCCCTATGACCCGAGTTCCAAAGAGATGGTTATTCTTACCTCACGAATCCCCGAGGTCGGACCAAGGGGTATCATGCCCCCCGGAATCCAGGAACCCATTTTATCTCGTTGTAAACGATTTCGCTCCCCAACCTGCGGCAACGGCATACCGCATGCATCTGGAGAAAACATCAAAATCCAAATCGGGACAGACAATCTGTCGTTTTTGCAGGATGGCTTCGGCATTAGTGGATGCAAAAATCCTCGAATCGCGAATATAAGGTTTATAAGCTTCCAGATAGCTGTCGAAGAGGATTTCCAAAGCATTCTTGGGAATCCTTTCAAAATCCTGGGCGGAAGCCGCTCGAATTCCGTTGATCTGGAATAATCTTTGGGTGTAATCAATGAGCTCTTCAATCTTAGTAAGCCTCCGGTTCACAATGTGGAAAGTGCCCCCGTCCAGGCATTCTTCCATAACGGCCAGGAAGGCTTGGAGAAAAAAATCTATGGGAATGAGATTGATCCCGCCATCCGTCTTTCCTTCGAGCCGAATGGGTAAATGGAGGAATCCATTTCCCTCCAACCCGACTCCCATCTCCTGTGCTCTTTTGCCGCCATTCTCTTTTATATCCGTTTCGTAAAGGTTCTTAAAGAAGAGGACGGTTCTGACCGGATAATACAGTCCCCGAAAGCTTAAGCTTCTGCCGTCCTTGGAGTTTCCATAAACGATGGATGGCCGGTAGATATTGAGCCGGATCCCCTCTTGAGCACAAAGGTCGGCAACCATCCTTTCTCCCCGGTACTTGGTTTCCTCATACCCATTCGTAAATTGATCGGTTGCCACAAGTTCTTCCAGACACAGCCCCTCCCGCTTTCCGGCCACATAAGCGGTGCTCATATGGTGGAAATAATAGGAGTGACTTCTTGCGGCCAGATCGAGGACGTTCTGGAGTGCCTGGATATTCGCCTTTTCCACTTCGGCCCGCTTCCGTTCCGAAAAGGAAGTGCTGGAAGCACAATGGATGATCTCATCGGCATGATCCAGGACCTCATGATACTGGGCCCGGTCCAACCCCAGATCGGGCTGATCGAGATACCCTTCGACGATCCGCACCTTCGATCGATCCCACGGTCCGGCTTCCAGCCAAGCGAGTAATTGCTCAACCCTCCCCCGGGCCGTCTGATGTTTTCCCGGACGGGCGACGATCCAGAGGGAATAGCCCTTCTTCGCCGATTCAGCCGCAATGTGGCTGCCGAGAAAGCCAGTGGCTCCGGTGATGAGGAGGGTACCCGTTTTCCGTTCTCGTTTTTCTATCAGAACATCTCTGGATATTCGAATCGGTCAACCTCCCTGACCAACCCGGCTGCCTTATTAATCCTCCCCATTGTTGGGGCCTGTATTCTCCCTTCGGCAGTCGGATGGTTTTCACAGATACAAAAAATTTTCTTTCCGGGAGCATCCCTGGGAAAAGATATATTTCATCGTCATGACCCCTTTGCTCTCACGGGACAATTCATCCAGGAATGGCTCAATGGCCACCATGGCCTTCCTGGCTCTTTCCCGGTCGGACTCTTTCGTATGGTCAAGGTAGTAATCATACTCCAGGATCCCTCTCTTCCCGAAATCCATAGGAGTAAGGAAACCGAAATGGTGTTCCAGACCGTTGGCCTCAGCAACCTTTTCCCATTCCGAGATGATTTTTTTGATTAACCCCATCTGGTTTAGAGGAACATAGGCCAAGAAGGCCAAAACATGTTTGCCCCGGCCCATCCGGGAGCTCACGATGCGAAAGCTGTTGAGCCAGACCATACTGGTCATTTCCGGGCGGGAGTATAACCGGGTATAAAAATCACGCAGATCTTCATCCACCATGCTGGCCATCGTCTCTGGAGATGGCCTGAGGACTGCCTCCAGAATGGGATGCAGTTCTTCCCGACAGAGGATCTCATAAGGAGCCTTGTTACTTTCAAGATTTTCTACCAGGTTGCTCCATTCCGGCTCGAGCAGCCTCGGGAGCCCCAGAATCAACATTTGCATGGTTTTTTCAGCGATCGTTACCGGAGCCATTCTTTTGATCGTCTCCCGGGCGTAGAGGTCGCCGATCACAAAAACCGAATATTTGATTCCCAAAGTCTCCTCCAGGGCCTTCCTGGCTTTTTCGGCCAAATCTGCGGCGGGGGACATAAAGGTGGAAAGATAATGGTTCCCCAGGACTCCGATGGCCAAGCCGATTCTTCGCACACTTAAATTCCGGGCAAAAGAAACCGCCTGGTCAAAAGTGGAAAAGGGAATAAGCACTCCCTCTTCATCGCCGGTGCAGGGATACAAGGGGATCACGGCTTGGGTGCAGATTCCCGGGGCTGGGCTTGCTTCCTTTTGAAAGGCGTAGACATTTGGGGCGGTTTTCTGGTTCAGGTGGAAGACCTTGCCTTGCCGGTCCACGAACTCCGCATTGATTAGATTGTCAGCTCCAGTCCCGTAAGCACTGGACCAGGTGGAAAAAATTCCCGTACAGATCAGATTGCCACAAACCGTTGCTGCGGGCTCGGCTACATTGGCCCTGAAACCATGGCGGTGCGCCTCCCGTTGTAAATCAAAGGAGGTCACCCCGGCCTCGGCGATGATGGTCCAGTTGTTCCGGTCTATTGCTATACCTTTCATCCGGTTGGTGTCAATGACGGTCCCATCGGTAAACACCGCTCCGTAGACGCTACCCCCATTTCCCCGGACCCCATAAGGGATGCCCAGCTCTTTTGAAAGCTTAACGATCTCCACAATTTCCTCCGAGGTCCTTGGCAACACAACATATTTGGGCATCTGTAGGTCGGTTAAAGGGAAAGGGTCATTGGCGTAAGTCACCAGAATAGCCGGGTCGTTGGTAGCCCACTCTTCCCCGACTATTTTCTTCAGCCCTTCCAAAACCGAGTCCCGCTCCACTTTTTTAATTTCTTTGTTTTGCCGCAAGCAGCTTTCCACATAATCCTTCAAGGCCCTCATCACCCTCATCGGCCGCAGACCGGTGACGAAGTGGCACTGTTTATCGCATATGCCGCAGAGGGTACAGGTTCTGGCAATAGCGATCAGCTCTTCCGTAATGGGAATCAAGTTGTTAGCCAGAGCATGATAAATATCCATTCTTCCCTGGGGATAATAGCTCACGTAATGTTTGGTCATTCCTGACGGACACAAGCCGGTCCCGAGAAAATCGATTTTACACATGGCATAATGGCGGCATTGTGAGGCGATTTTTTTTGCTTCTTCTGAGATCATGAAGTCTCCTCCGGCTCCCTTTTTAGGTGCCAAAAATTGTAATACGTATTTCTTGAATAGACAAGCATGGCCGGGTATTGGGCATCTCATTAAGGGGGGGCAAGCTCTCCAGCCGGATAAACAAAGAGGGATAATTCTGCGAGCGAAGGGTCAACCTTTGACATTTTTCGCAAAGGGTTTATCCTGAATGTACTCTCGGGTACTTTTAAATTTCAGAAGGAATACGGGATCTTAATGGGAATGTAAGGACCTTGACCCCAAACCCCATTCTTTTAAGTGAGGCCAACTGCAATGAACAGTCAGCCTCAACCTTGTCTTTCAGCTGTTCATTAAGATCCGAATATCAATGCAATGGTTATTTTGGCCTCACGACCCTCTTGGACAGGGGGGAACTGCCACTTTTTAAGATATTCAAGGAGGCATCGTCCTGCGCTGTTGTTGTTCCAAAGGCTGGAGACGATTTTCGCGGTTCTTATTTTGCCGTTGGGGC
>CAZIDC010000342.1:0-3957 GCA_964537885.1 uncultured Syntrophaceae bacterium
CTCTTGATTTTTTAGTTTCTATTTTTGCTTTTTGAATATAACCCTCTCTGTGGCCTCGGTGACCTCTGTGGCAGACAAAATGTTATTTATTTTGTTTTTTGGCCTGGAATATCTCTGCGTTCTCCGCGTCCTCTGCGGTTAATCCCTTATCTCTTCACCAGAATCGGAGGGGCCCCTTCCTCGGGGGAGATTTCCCTGACCAGAACTGGGACGGCCCATTCCCGGTCCGGTCTGGCCTCTAACTTGAAGCTATACATGGATTGCAGGGCTTGATGGTCCTCTTTGCGGAAAATCATCCTGCCCTTGGGAGTCATGAACTCCATCCCTTCCATGGCGGAGATTAGCTTCTCAGTGTCCGTCGATTTCGCTTTTTCAAGAGCGGTGGTTACCGCCATGGCGGCCGCAAATCCTCCGCAGGTAAAGAAATCCGGGGGCTCTTTAAACCTGGCCGTGTGTTCCTTGACCAACCAGTCGTTTACGGCGTTTTTGGGAAGCTCATAGTAGTAATAGGCTCCCCCCATCATTCCCCTCAGGCTTTCGAATGCTTTCAGCAAGGGAAGGGTAGCCTTAAGAACCGGAAGGATATTCCCCCCGGTTGTAATCTTGATCCCATACTTTTCCAATTTCATGGCGGCCATTTGCTCGATGGGAGGATGTTTCCCCGCCCAGACCACAAAAACATACTTTTCACCAGGCTTGTCCTTTAGGGCATCGATGATCCTTTGGGCCGAGGAGGTATGGTCGGTTTGGGCCATAGGGCAATATTCTTCATGGACCATTTTCGCCCCCAACTTCTCGGCGGCCGCCTTATAAGCAGCAATCCCATCCCTCCCAAAGGCATAATCCTGGGCAATTCCAGCGAGGAAAACCCCTGGTTTGGCCACGGCCTTCGCATTGGATATGGCATCCTGGCCCGAGTTCCTTCCGGTCCTAAAGACATATCGATTCCACGCGCTCCCGGTGATGGAATCGGCCACTGCGGGTTCCACCAGCAAGACCTTCTTAAACTCCAGGGCCACCGGAAGTATTGCCAGAGCCGCGGCACTGCTGGTGGTCCCCACCACGAGGTCCACCTTATCATCGGCATAAAACTTCGTAATTAATCTCTTGGCGACGTCGGGCTTCAACTGATCATCTTCGACAATCAGCTCCACCTTCCTTCCGAGGACTTCGTTCTTCCCTTTGGTTCCATACTCCAGACCTAACTTAAATCCCGTCAGCATCTGTTTGGCATAAGCCTCCAGGGCTCCAGAAAACCCCTGCACGATCCCGATTTTCACTGGTCGTTGGGCTTCCGCGGGAACTGTCAAGAATAATAGGACCAGAAATACCATTCCAATAACTCTTAAACACCCCTGCAAGAACATGAGAATAACCCCCTTTCTCCCTTAATTGAATTGAAGACTCTTTTCTTTAGGTTCGGCCTTGGGATTGAGTCCTCTTCCCATTTTTCCCATCCTTTTCCTCACCTCCTTGTTTTCCCCTCTCCGGGAGGATTCTCCTGGGCAATTCCACGCGCCGCTGATTTACCTCCCTGGTTTATAACAGCGGGTAACCTTCCCCGCCAAGCGCTTAAAAGTCATACCTCTCCCCCTTCGCAGGAGAGTATTGTCAAAACTTAATCACAGAGAACACGGAGAAAAGATTAAATATCAATGTGTTAATAAGTCTTTACCATCCCCCCATCGAAAAGGAGGTCCCCGCCGATCAGATATTTCCCCAGCTTCGAAAAGCCAATGACGAATAAATTCCCAACTTCGATGGGGGTCATCATTTCCTTGATCTGAGACCTTCCCATCATCACCGTTTCCACCACCTCTTCCGGAGCGATGCCCCGCTGGCGGGCCTGGTCGGGGATCTGCTTCAGTGCCAGGGGAGTGCTGACAAAACCGGTGCTCACGGTGAAGGAGCGGATCTTTCCTTCCCCTTCGGCGGCAATGGATTGGGTCAATCCCCGCAGCGCAAACTTGGTTATATTGTAAACGGGCTTATTTTTGGTCACCATGTGCCCATGGACCGAGCACATATTGCCGATGGCCCCGGTTCCATCGGGGCTTTTCTTCATGAGCGGAAGGCACAGTTGGGAAAGATAAAAGGGGGCCCGGACCATGATCCTCTGCATGAGGTCATACTTTTCCATGGGAAAATCTTCGATGGAGTCTATGTGCTGAATGCCCGCGATGTTGGCCAGGAACTTGACCGTGCCGAGCTTTTTCGCCCGCCCGACGCAATTGACAAGATCTTCATCCTTGGTTAAGTCCGTCTCAAGAAAGACGATTTTCCCGCCGAGGGATTGCCCAATCTTCACGGTTTCCCGGCCGCGCTTAGCATCCACATCGGCCCCCAGAATCGTTAGACCGTTGGCCGCGAGAGCAACGGCGGTGGCCCGTCCTACTCCGCTGGATGCTCCGGTTACGATGGCCACATTTTTAAGATTGAAGTCCTTATCTTGAACCACAAGGATTTCATCCTTATATATGTCAGGCTCCTTTAGCGTAGAAAGTTCGGTCTGGACCATGGAAGATCCTCCCTTTCTTTTTTTCTCTGCTCCGTATTTCTTTTCCTGTTCCTTTACCCTTTTTTCTCCATCTCCCTTTTTCTTAGCTCTCTCCGCATTATTTTGCCGGTGGTGGTCATGGGGAGTTCTTTCACGAATTCGACCTCCCGGGGGTACTCGTGGGCGGCCAGGCGGGTCTTCACAAAGCTGGCGATCTCCTCTTGCAGGGCGGCACTCGGGGAAACATCGGGTTTGAGGACGATAAAGGCCTTGACGATCTCCCCCCGGACTTTATCCGGGCTGCCGATGACCGCGGCCATGGCCACCGCCTTATGTTTGATTAGACAATCCTCGATCTCCGCCGGTCCGATCCGGTATCCGGAGCTGGTGATGAGGTCGTCCTTCCGGCCCACGAACCAAAAATAACCATCGTCATCCTTTTTCGCCAGGTCCCCGGTTAAGGACCAATTCTTAACAAATTTATCTTTGGTCGCTTCCGGATTCCGCCAGTACTCTAAGAACATCACCGGGTCCGGGCTGAGGATGGCGACTTCCCCAACCGTGTTAGGGGGCGCCACATTTCCCCCCTCATCGATAACCTCTACCCTGTGCCCGGGGATGGATTTTCCCATAGAACCGCGTCGAATCGGCATAATCTCGGCGCAGTTGCCCACCACTAAATTCACTTCGGTCTGGCCGTAGAACTCGTTGATGGTTAAATCCATCACCTCTTTTCCCCAGTCGAGAAGTTCCTCTCCCAGGGTCTCTCCCCCGCAGGCAATGGTCCGCATCTTGTAATCGTAGCGCGTTTTGGGATCTTTCACCTGGCGCATCATCTTCAAGGCCGTCGGGGGCATAAAGGCGTTGCGAATGCCGTATTTGGAGATGAAATAAAAGGCCTGTTCAGGATCGAATTTCTTAGCCCGGTAGGCCACCACAGGGACTCCATGATGCCAGCTTGGAAACAGGACATCAATCAATCCTCCGATCCAGGCCCAATCGGCGGGGGTCCAGTAAAGGTCATCTTTATGGGGGAAGAAGTTATGAAAAAATTCCACACCGGGTACATGCCCCAATAGCGTTCGATGGGCATGGAGGGCGCCCTTGGGAGGGCCGGTCGTGCCGGAGGTGTAGATTATCAGGGCTGGATCATCGGCTTTGGTTTTTACGGGATCGAAGTAAGGGGAACTTTTTTCCACTGACTTCCAGAAGTCGTAAACTCCTTCCTCGGGTTTCGCTTTGGTGGCAATAATGATTTTTAAATGGGGAAGTTTATCTTTGGTTTGTAAGATCTTTTCGATATTGCCCGCATCGGTTATAACCGCTTTGGCTTCACTGTTGCCCAGACGGTATTCTAAGGCATCCGGGCCGAATAGCGTGAAAAGAGGAATAGCAATGGCTCCGATTTTGTAGATGGCTACGTGGGAAAGTGCGGTTTCCGGGCACTGGGGAAGGAGAAT
>CAZIDC010000343.1:0-3954 GCA_964537885.1 uncultured Syntrophaceae bacterium
TCCCCCATCGAGGGGGAAAATCCGAGTTTCCGGATGGGAACTAAATAAGCCATCAGCGATCAGAAATAGAGGAAAAATAAACTCTATCTGAGAGCGGAAAGATTTTTTGGAGACAAGGGGTGAAGAAAATGGGTAAGAGAACATATCCCCTACCCCAAGAAACTGCTGCCGGCATCATTCTCTGCGGAGGAAATATTATCACCATGGACCGCCAGAGGCCTGAAGCCCGGGCGGTAGCCATCAAAGGAGGCCATTTTTTAAAGGTCGGGGATGAAGCCGAAATAAAGGCCCTTGCCGGAAGAAAAACCATTTTTATCTCCCTGCGGGGGAAGACGGTTACGCCGGGATTCATCGATTCCCACCAGCATTTATCCCAGTATGGGACGGATCTTTTGCAGATGGACTGCGGTCCCAGGCGCTGTAAGACCATTTTCCAAATTCAGGAGGCGGTTCTGAAAGAAGCGAAGCGCAAGCCGCCGGGAGAATGGATTCGGGGGGTAGGATACGATGATACTAAGACCCGCGACCAGAAAATCTTAACCCGCTGGGATCTGGATGAGGTTGCTCCTAAACACCCGGTTTTTATCCAGCAGGTCAGCGGCCACTGGGCGGTGGTCAACAGCAGGGCTTTGGAAATCGGTGGGATTCACGAAGAGACCCCCGATCCCAAGGGAGGCGCTTACGGGCGGGATCCCGGCAGGGGAGAATTAAACGGCATCGTCTATGAGCAGGCGGAGTTTGCCTTTGTCTTTGAAGGGACAACCGGACAGACGCCGCTCATGCCCCCCTTTTCCCTGAAGGACCGGAAAAAGGGGATGCGCCAAGCCTGCAGCCGTTATCTGGCTGCGGGAATCACCAGCGTAAACGACGCCTTAGTCTCCGCCCGCACTCTGGATACTTATCAGGAAGCATTCAAAAGCGGGGATCTCAAGGTGCGGGTCTACATGCTGATGACCATTGAGTATCTGCCTCACCTCCAGGCCCTAAGCCTGAAAACCGGCTTCGGCAATGAATGGTTGAAAATCGGCGGGGTCAAAATTCTTGCGGACGGAGGAATCGCCGGGAGAACCGCCTTCCTTAATGAGCCCTACGTTGGGACCGACAACCGGGGGATCCTGGCGGTTGAATCGGAAGAAACGCTCCATGAACTAATCCGCCGGGGGCATGAGGCCGGATTCCAGGTCTGCGTGCATGCCAACGGCGACCGGGTCATCGAGATGGCCTTGAACGGGTTTGAAAAGGCCCTGCATAATCTTCCCCGCAAGGACCATCGGCACCGTCTGGAGCATTGCACGGTCGTCAACCCAGAAATTTTAAGACGGATTAAAAGGCTTAAACTGCTGGTCACTCCCTTCGGGTCTTATATTTACCACCATGGAGAAAAAATGATTCCCTATTACGGGGAGAAACGGGTGGGGATGATGTTCGCTCACCGTTCTTTTCTGGATTATGGCATTTCAGTTTCGGGAGCCTCGGACAGCCCCTGCGGGCCTTACGAACCGCTCCTGGCCATCCAGAGTTGCGTGACCCGTAAGAGCGCCTCCGGAGAAGTATTGGGACCGAATCAGCGGATTACACCGGAAGAGGCCATCTACCTCTACACGATGGCCTCGGCCTACGCTTCTTTTGAGGAAAATCTCAAGGGCTCAATTACCCCGGGGAAGCTGGCTGACCTGGTTGTCCTGGGTGAGGACCCGCGGCGGGTGGACCGGGACGAGATCAAGGATATCCCATTGGAAATGACCATGGTCGGGGGAGAAGTGCAATATCAAAAGGCGTGAGGGCTAAAGGCCAAAGGCAATTGGCAATAGGTTATGGGCGATAGGCCGAGAACATGAGACGAGAGAAGAAAGACCAAAGAATCGATGAATAAAAAAGGAGAAACAGACAATGATGAAACCTTCGACCGCAGCATTAAGGCCTGGAGTTATGATTTTCATTTTGCTGCTGATGGGAATTTTTTCTTCGGAAGGACTGGCCCAGAAGCCCATGCCCGGAGGGACGTTGACCATTGCCCTTTCCGCCGAACCCCCCGGACTGGATCCGACTACGAATCCGGCCGCGACGATCAAGCGGGTTGTTCATTACAATCTCTTCGAGAGTCTGCTGAAAGTCAATCGCAAGGGGGAGGTTGTTCTGGCCCTGGCGAAAGGTTATGAAGTCTCCAAGGACGGGAAACAATATACTTTTCACTTGCCCGGGGGAGTCAAGTTTCATGACGGCAAACCTCTCACCGCTGAAGACGTGAAATATTCGTTCGAGAGGCTTTTGGATCCCAAGACCGCCGCGCCCAACCGCAAATATTATGAGGGAATTGAATCTATCGAAGCGGTCAATCCTTTAACCATAAAGTTCAAAGTGAAGAAATACGATTCCAACTTTCTTTTCAATATGGCCCGGGGTGATGCCGTGATCATCTCCCGCCAGGCCGCCGACCAGTTGAAGAGCCAGCCCGTGGGAACGGGCCCCTTTAAGCTGGCGGAATGGAAGCGGGGAGACAGCGTGATCATGGTTAAGAATGCGGACTACTACGTTAAAGGCCTTCCTTATCTGGATAAGGTCGTCTTCAAGTTCATCCCCGATCCAAGCGCCCAGCTCGCGGCCCTCCGGGCCGGAGACGTGGATGTGATCGCTTACGACCTTTCTCCGGAAAATGCTCTGGCCCTCGAAAAAGACCCGCGCTTTAAGGTGCTCAGAGGGCACACCACGACCGAAGTCATCATGGCCATGAATAACTCCCGCAAACCTTTCGACGATCCCAAAGTCCGCCAGGCCATCACCCTGGCCGTTGACCGCCAGGCCGTAATCGCCGGAGCCATGGCTGGATATGGATCCCCGATTGGCAGCCACATGGATCCAACCAACCCCTATTATGTGGATCTTTCCAAACTGTATCCCTATCAACCCGAAAAAGCCAAACAGGTTCTTGCCGAAGCCGGATACCCCAAAGGTTTCGAAGCCGTAATAAAACTGCCCGAACCCTATGCTTACGCCCGGCGATCCGGTGAGATCATTGCCGACCAGCTTTCCAGAATCGGGATTAAATTGAACATTGAAGTCATCCAGTGGGGCCAGTGGATCGATCGAGTCTTCAAGAATGCCGATTATGATTTGACGGTCATCGGCCACGCCGAACCCTTGGACATCGAAATTTATGGCCGCCCAGGATATTATTTTCGGTACAACAGCCCCCTGTTCCAGGCGCTCATGAAAAAAGCGGATGAAGAGATGAACTTCCAGTCCCGGAAGAAGATTTATGCCCAGGCTCAGCGCCTGATCGCCGATGACTTTGTCAATGTCTACCTTTTTGTCTACCCTGCCCTGCCGGCAATGAAAAAAGAGGTCATGAACTGGTGGAAGGATTATCCCACGATCGCCGTGGACGCCACGGAAGTTTACCTTCAGAAATAAAGAATAATGGGACGTAGATCAACGCAGAAAAAACGGATGTTAAATAGGAAAGAAACTAAGAGCTTATCCTTAAATAAATTGTCGCTTTTAAATCCCCCTTTGAAAAAGGGGGACATAGGGGGATTTGCTTTGGGAAGCCTTGAGAAAATCCCCCCTCACCCCCCTTTACAAAGGGGGGAATACCATTTACGGACAAGCTCTAAAGATTGTAATATCTGCGGTTAGCTGTACAAATCCGCGTCCAATTAATCCCTATGTTCTTTTTTTTCGGCAGACGGATCCTCATTTTAATTGCCACCCTTCTCCTGGTTTCCGGGATCATCTTCATTGTTCTCCAGGTCATTCCGGGGGATCCGGCGCAGATTATTCTGGGAATCCGAGCCACTCCGGAGACCCTGGCCGAGCTGCGCCATAAGATGGGTCTGGACCTCCCCCTTCCCGTGCAGTACTGGAACTGGCTGGCGGGGCTTTTGCGGGGCGATTTGGGGCGATCCATCACCTACGACATTCCGATCAGCCCTTTAATCCTTTCCCGTCTTCTGG
>CAZIDC010000344.1:0-3945 GCA_964537885.1 uncultured Syntrophaceae bacterium
ATCCAATCCGGATGATCAAACGGTTCTTTGACCAGGGTGGCGAGCATCGGTTTTACGTTGTGCGGCATCGGTTTAACCGGCGCGTCCTTCAGGTCTTCGCTTTCCATTGCTTCCCGAAGACGGATTTGGTTTATTTTTTGTCTAAAAGATTTCTCCGGTTTGGTTTCGAAAACTTCCTCCAGAGTCTTATTGGAAACTACGGAACGATTCTCCCTGAGAACATCCTCTTTGATTGCATATTGATCTTTTTTCTTCAAGAGAAGCCACGACTTTTCGTCCATTTGCGTTTTTACCAGCGCAAATTCACCCTGAAGCCTTTCCCCCTCGAGGATAAATTTCATATTCCCTTTTCTTAATCCGTCCAGAAGAAGTTTCTCGCTTTCTTTTCTATCTCTTGCGGCAGAGTGGTGATAAAAGCCCCTGTCCCAGATGATAACGCTTCCTGCGCCGTAATTGCCCTCCGGGATGACTCCCTCGAAATCTTTGTAATCAAGCGGATGGTCTTCAACCAAAATGGCCAACCTCTTCAAAGAAGGATTCAGCGAGGGCCCCCTCGGGACGGCCCAGCTCTTAAGTACACCTTCCAGCTCGAGCCTGAGATCATAATGGAGGGTTCGTGCCGCGTGCTTATGAATAACAAAAATGAGATGGTTCCTTCTCATGTACGGGGACAGTCCCGATTCTACGACTTCGCTGCGCTCCGTCCGTAAATCCGGGACAGTCCCCTCGCTCGGCTTCGGTTCGGGCGTTTTCCCGAATTTCCGTTTAGATTTGTATTCTCTTAGTCCCATGGAGTTGCTCCGAGGATTCATAACCCCCTCCTAACCTCTCCTTTCCGCCTTACTTACTGGCGGATTAAGGGGAGGGAGACCTACCCCTCATGGCTTAACGCCCCTGCCTTTAGCCCTCCTCTTAAGATAAGAGGGGGAAGGGGGAGTTATGATGCCAGGGGGCAGGGGGGGTACCTCGGTCAATTATAATCCCGTCATAAGTGAGAAAGTTTTTGTTTTTTCATGAGCATCTCTCGAAAAAGGTCACCCTTTTTTTCGGCCCTGCTCACGGCTTCCGAATGCATGACCTGCAGCTTTTCCGGGTCACCAAGCCCGGCTAAATTCTCCAGTTCCTTCCATATAAGGGGAAACGAAACGATCGGTTTTTCCCGGGCCCGCAAGGAATAAACGCAGATCATCGTCTTTGAAGAGTCGTTTTGAGACCAGTTGATAAAAACCTTTGCTTTCCGGTATTCCTTCGCCATTTTTGCGGTCACCAGATCCGGATAATTTTTTTGCATAATTCCTGCCACGGCTTTTGAAAATTTCTTGGTATCCTCAAAGGTCGTCTCTTCGTGGTTCAAGGGGACATATACATGAAGTCCTTTTTTGCCCGAGGTTTTTACATAGCTTGTAAGCCGCAACTGGGAGAGCAGGTCCCGAAGTATCAACGCCACCCGGGCACAATTTAGAACGTTTGCCTGTTCGCCGGGGTCCAGATCAAAGACCATGGAATCGGGCGTTTCGGAGGAACTGACCCTGGCCAGAGGCACATGGAGTTCAAGAGACGCAAGGTTCTCCACCCACATCAGCGTTTCCAGATCGTTGACCAGGCAGACCGTCATCCGATCTCCATCATCCCGGCGGACCTCCGCCGTTTTCGCCCAGACCGGATGATGAGAAGGACAACGCTTCTCGAAAAAGAATTCCTTTTCCACTCCTTCGGGATAGCGTTTTAAGGTTAATGCACGGTCTTTCAGATGGGGCAGGATGAACTTTGCAATCCGGCGGTAGTATTCCAGGATGTGGGCCTTCGTGAAACCATAGGAGGGATAGAGATCCTTTTCAAGGTTGGATAAAGAGAGTCTTCTCCCGGCGATCTCGACAACTTTTCGGCTCACCGGTTCTTTTTCACTTTGCGCATGCTTTCCTGCAGAGCGGCGACCAGATCGGCCGGACCTTCCCCTTCTTCCTCTATTTCAGGCGCTTCCACCGGAGCTTTTTCTTTCTCCTTCTTCTTCAGGAGATCCATGATCTTCTTCCGGCGCTCATCCGCATATTTTTCCGGGTTAAAGTCTGCGATCATTTTTTTGATGATTTTTTTCATACGGCTTTTCTCTTCGGGTTCGATATTTTCTTTCTTCGGTGCGAAATCTTCATCGGGGAGTATTTCTTCGCTGTAATGAAGTGTGATCAGGGCCAGCGCCCCCTCCAGGCTTTTGACGGCCACGAGATATTCACGGTCCCGCAGCACGAATTTTGCGAGCCCGGCCTTGTTCGTCTGACGCAGCACTTCGACAAGCAGCCGATAAGCTTTTTCGCCCCCTTTCGCCGGGACGAGATAATATGGGTGATCGTAATAGATCAAGTCCACTTCCTTCATATCGATGAACTCGATGATCTCGATCGTGCGGCTCCGTTCTGGGGACAGGGATTCCAATTCCTTGTCCGTCACCACTATATATTTGTCTGGTCCGATTTCATATCCCCTGATAATCTCATTCTGGGGGACGATCGTTTCTTCTTCCGGACAGGACATCCCTCTCGCGAGGGGAGAATAATCCTTGCGATGGAGCATGCGAAAGGAGACATGGCTGGTACGGACAGCGCTAACCAACTGTACCGGTATTGCCACCAGGCTGAAACTGATCGTACCGCTCCATATTCCCTGAAAAGCATTTTCATCCTTCCGGTTTGAAGACGGATCGGAGCGCGGGGTTTTCATTTAGGCGACCTTCTTCAGACTCGCTTCCAGGGCCTGAAGCAGCTTATCTGATGCTGTGGGTTTCAAGAGCCTGGGGCGCAGGAGCGCAATTTTTTCTCCGCGGGCTTTTTTCTCGATCAAATTTCGCAGTTTTTTCTCATGTTCGTTTACGAATTTCTGGGGCTGAAAAGGGCCGGTTAACTGGCTTATCAAATAACTTCCGATTTTCAGCTCTTTTTCAGACAAAGGAGTTTTCTGCAGTTCAAGAGATTTTGCAGAAATCACTTCGTCGGCATACCGCAGAGTATTAAGGCGGAGAATCTTCCCGTTTATCTGCAAGGCCCCGAGATAGGACCGTTTTCTCATGGTCCAGGTGCAGATGCCTTCCACATCCATTTCCTTCAAAGCCCCGACAAGCGCGTTATATCCTTTTAGGTTGGTATCCGGCTCCAGATAGTAGACGCGGTCACGGAAGACTGGATCGATCTGTTCGGTCTTGACAAATTCGTGGACTTCTATCGTCCGGCTGCTTTCAGGCGCGGTTTGGTCGAGTTCTGAAGGATCGACGATGATATATTTGCCATCCTCCAATTCAAACCCTTTCGCTTGCTCTTCCATCGGCACAGGTTTTTTCTCATATGCACAAACCATCTGTTGGCGCAATTTCACATGATCACGCCTGTGAAGGAGGTGAAACCGAATCCGCTCTTCCTTAATTGCGGTATGCAGCTTCACGGGCACATTCGTATCCCCAAAATGGATATATCCTTTCCAGATCGTTCCTCCAGCCATTGAAAATCCTCCTCAGTTCTTTTAAGACCAGGCCATTTGTTTCGTCCTTTTATTGGCCTTACCTATAAGAAAAGTATCGCACAAAATGTCCCGCTGTCAAGTTTTTTTTGAGAAATTCACAGATCAGGCAAAAAGATCGCCAGCCCGGACTAATTATATCAGGAGCCGTTTGTATATTTTTCCGACTCAGTCGGTGGACAGGTCTCCGCATGCACCTGGGGCGGAGTGTTGAGAAGAAACAGGAACAGAAGACTTGTGATTATCAAGCAGGTATGACAAAGAGTTGTTTTCATAATTAAGCTATAGCTCTCATGGACTGTTAAAATCTTTTTTTCATTGTTCTATGATATTTTCATGCCTTTTTGATTTCCCTGAACTTTATCAGGAAAGAGGTTCCTTTGCGACTTTCCTGTTCTACTGTTCCACCGAGCTGGTTTTCTGCCAATTTGCAAATAAGTT
>CAZIDC010000345.1:0-3937 GCA_964537885.1 uncultured Syntrophaceae bacterium
AGCAAGGACACGGTCTTTGTCGACTTGGGGGGGAAAAGCGAAGGGATTGCGGATGTAGGGGAGTTCCGCGACCCGGACGGAAAACTGACCGTGAAAGAAGGCGATGAGGTTGTGCTGAAGGTGGCATCCGTGCGCAAGGGGATCCACCTTAGTAAGGTAATTAGAGCTCGCGGCGCCGAGGCCGTCTATGCGTTGCAGGAAGCCTATAAAAATCAAATCCCCGTGGAGGGGAGGGTTGCCGCCGTAAACAAGGGCGGGTTTGACGTTGATCTCTCCGGCATCCGGGCTTTCTGCCCCATAAGCCAGATTGATCTTCAATATTGCGAAAAGCCAGAACTCCATGTCGGGGAGAGGTACCAGTTCCAGATTATGGAATTTAAGGAAAAGGGGAAAAATATAATCCTGTCCCGCCGGGTTCTCCTCCAGGAAGAACGGGACAAGAAGGGTAAAGAAACCCTTGCAACCCTCAAACCGGATCTGGAACTGGAAGGCCAAGTGACCAAACTGGCCGCATTTGGAGTCTTTGTGGACATCGGGGGAATCGAGGGTTTGGTTCATATTTCCGAAATATCCCGGGGCAGAATCGGCCATCCATCCGAGGTCCTTGAACCAGGGCAGATTGTCAAAGTTAAAGTTTTAAAAATGGAACCGGATAAAACAGGCCGCCCCAAGATTTCCCTGTCCATGAAAGCTTTGGAACCTGAAGCCTGGGAAATGGGGTTTGGTTTTCAGGAAGGCGATGTGATTTCCGGCAAAGTCTCCCGGCTGGCTGATTTTGGGGCCTTTATTGAAGTGGCCCCGGGCGTAGACGGCCTTGTCCATGTTTCCGAGATCAGTTATGAACGTATTTCCCATCCGAGCCGGGTTCTAAAGGAGGGGGATCCGGTGGAGGTGATGGTCCTTAAAATTGACGAACAGAAACGCCGCATTTCCCTCTCGATCCGGGAGGCTGTAACCAAGCAGCGGATGGCCGAGTACGGAGAAAATTCCGGCGAGGTTCCCCTCGAGGTGGGCCAGGTATTGCGAGGGATCGTGGAGGATCATAAACCGTATGGCCTTTTTGTTAGACTTCCCCAAATAGGCATGAAGACGCGCGGCCTTCTTCCCCTGGAGGAATTGCTCGATTCCGCCAGAGTGGATCCGAAAAAAAAGCTTCCTCAAGGGGAAGAGATTTGCGTGGAGGTTATAGCCATAGATGAAAAGGAACGTATACGGCTTTCGCAGAAGGTGATTAAGGAGAAAGAGGATCGGGAGGATTATAAACAATACATTCAGAAGAAGGATAAGACCGGCAAGCTGGGCACGCTGGGAGAGATTTTTAATAAATTGAAGAAGTGAGCAGGTTGTTGACCTTTCCCCCTCCCGGCCCTTTCACAAGATAAAGAATTCTCGATCACACCCAGAAAATACATGGATAACATCCTTATCATCATTGGCGGCAGCCTTTTGTTGGCGGCCCATCTCTATTGCGAAAAAAAGAGTAATAATGGGGGTGCGCTTATCACCAAAAGTTTCCTCTCCTTGCTCTTTGTCATTACCGCCCTCCTGCAGCCGCATTTGGTTCCGGCCTATTTTCATTATCTCATCGCCGGTTTGATCTTATGCCTGGTCGGTGACGTTTGCCTGGCCTTGCCCGGGGAAAGGGTATTCCAAGCCGGTCTGGTCGCCTTTTTGCTGGGCCACGTTTTTTATATTTTTGGTTTTTCGTTTCTTACCGAACCCCGGCAATGGTTTTCCCCTGGGGCCTTCTTTATTTTGGGCATTAGCGGATTTATCTTTTTCTGGCTTCGCCCGTACTTAAAACGCATGCTGATCCCTGTGTTGCTTTATATCCTGGTAATCACAGGAATGGTTTTTGGGGCCTGGGCGGTTTTCTGGAAAACTTCTTTGGACCCTTCAGGAAAGGCGTTCATCTTGGCCGGGGCCCTGTGTTTCTACCTCTCTGATATCTTTGTCGCCCGGGACAAATTTATCAAAAAGGAATACCGCAATCGGCTCATCGGGTTGCCTCTCTACTATTTGGGACAATTCCTCCTGGCCTTTTCCGTCGGGCTTTTAAGGTAAAGAGAAAGAGCTTTTTCTCCAGTAATCGTACATTCCATAGAGGATCTGGGCAATCTCATCAAGGCGGTGATGGATGCGAAGGCCCTCGCTTTGCAGATCATGGATGGCCTGGCTTTCCCATTGGGAGAGACGACATCCCAGGATGACCGGTTTACCGGTCTCCTTTTGGAGTTCGTTATAACTTCGCATAACCTGCTTTTCCAGCCCTAAAAAGAATTTCCTTCCCAAAGGAGTTTCCTCCCGGATAAAACCCGGCCGGCCGAACCCATGGAGCACAAGAGCATCCACCTCGCTTGAAGAAAGGATCTGGCGGCCCATTTCGAGAAGCGCTCCCGCCGCAAAGGCGGAGACCCCAGCCGCTCCAATGTCCACGGGGTTGCGGGTGGAAGCTCGAGGGGGCATACCCAAAGACCTCAACCTTGTTTGAACGGTTGAACTCAACTCCGGAACAACCAGCCCTTCTTCTTCGAGGCGGTCCGAAAGGGCCACGCCCCAGGATCCCCCCATTGTTATAATGGCAACGCGCTTTCCTCTCAGGGGGGGCCTTTCGATTAAGGCGTGTCCTAAGGGCAAGAGAAGCTCCATGGAGGGGCAAAGGATGATATTGACCTGCTCCAAGGCTCCGCGATAGATCGCTTGCAACCCGGCGATAGCCCCCGTGTGGCTTCGGGCGGCGCGAGTTCCCCCTTTGGTACGCCCTGCTTTGTGGATGACGATAGGCTTTTCACGGGAAACTCGGCGAGCCACTTCCAGGAAACGCCTTCCATCCCGAAGGGTCTCCAGGTACATTATAATTCCTTTCACCTGAGGATCCTGGCCGAAATGATCCAGAAAGTCCGTCACCTGAAGATCACACTCGTTTCCGGTGTGAATAAACTTTCCCACTCCCATTCCGCGAGCGGACCCCCAGGCTAAAAGATCGTAAATGGCGTATCCCCCCTGGCAGACAGCCGCCAGCGGAGTGGAGAAAAGATGCTCCGCAGAGGAAGCGGAGGCGTTGAACTTCGCGGGCAAGTTAAAAGTCCCGCTCACATTGGGACCGAGAATCCGCAGGCCATAGGCTCGAGCCATTTTCGTTAGGGCTTCTTCTCGATCTCTTCCCCCCTCTACGGCTTCCCCGAACCCGGCGGTGATAAGGGTGATCCCTCGGACACCTTTTTCCCCGCATTCCCGGATGGTTTCTTCCACTGAATTTTCAGGGATCGTGAACACCGCTAATTCTACGGGATAAGGAATGGACTTTATGTCCGGAAAGGCGCGGAGACCATACACAGTGGAAGAGCGGCGATTCACGGGATAGATTTTTCCGGGAAACTTCCAGGCCAGCAGACTTTCCATGATAAACGATCCCCAGGATCCAGGTCTCTCGGTGGCCCCGATCACCGCTACGCTTTCAGGTTCGATAAAAACATTTAGATTACTTTTCAATTCGTTCTTCCTTCATTCGCCGATTAGAAACGCGCCGTACTTTTCGGGGGGCGGCCAGCCAGATGGCCACGCAGGCCACGGCGAAAAGGGCGATGGCGATGATAAAAGCTAACCGATAGTTTCCGCTGATTTCGAAGAGCCATCCCCCCAGCCAAGGCCCGATGGCTCCTCCAAAAGCGAACCCCAGCCAGACCGCTCCGATAATGAAGCCCACCTTGGGGCCCTGAAAAACGTCCGTAACCGAGGCGGCGATGGTGGGAGCGCTGAGACCATTACCCAAGCCCAGGCTTATGGCATAATAATAGAGCATCCAGGGATGGGAGGCGTCTTTAATGAGGGCCAGAACGATAATTCCGGAAATGCCGACCACCGTTCCTATGGTTATGGTGATTTCCCGTCCAATCCGGTCGGAGATCAGGCCGGCCAGGGACCCAAAGGCAAACAT